>JAFIFJ010000080.1 GCA_020832085.1 Gammaproteobacteria bacterium
TCCGGGGGCCCGGGTCCGGCCCTGGCCCCCCCCCCGGCCCGCACGGCGACCCCCCCGCCCGCCGGGGGGGGCCGCCGCCGAGGGCAGCGCCTGAATCACAGCAATCCGGTGCAGCACCGCCATCAGTTCCCGCAGCACCGCCGCAAAGTCGGCCGCGTGTTCGGCAAGATCGGCACAGACGGCCAGCAGCATGTCGCCGTTGCCCGCCGCCAGCCCCTCGAGGATGCGCTGCATGGCGCCCTGATCGATGGTGCCGAGCATGCGCGCCACATCGTCTGCGGCCAGCTGTCCGTCACCGAAGGCAATGGCCTGATCCGTGAGGCTCAGGGCATCGCGCATGCTGCCGTCGGCGGCCCGCGCCAGCGCCCACAGCGCCTCCGTCTCGGCCTCGATGCGCTCCTCCCCGAGCACCATCTCAAGGTGGCGGACGATGCGCTCGGGGGTGAGGTTCTTCAGGTGGAACTGCAGGCAGCGCGACAGCACCGTCACCGGCAGCTTCTTCGGATCGGTGGTGGCCAAAAGGAACTTCACGTGGGGCGGCGGCTCCTCCAGGGTCTTGAGCAGCGCATTGAAGCTGGCCGTGGACAGCATGTGCACTTCGTCGATGAGGTAGACCTTGTAGCGTCCGCGGGTGGGGGCGTACTGCACGTTCTCGAGCAGATCCCGGGTCTCCTCCACCCGGCTGCGGGAGGCGGCGTCCACCTCGATGAGATCGACGAAGCGGCCCTCGCTGATCTCACGACAGCTGCTGCACACACCACAGGGCTCCGGCGTGACGCCGGTTTCGCAGTTCAGGCACTTGGCCAGAATCCGCGCCACGGTGGTCTTGCCCACCCCCCGGGTTCCCGTGAACAGATAGGCATGGTGCAGCCGGTCGCCGGTGAGGGCATTGATCAGCGCCCGCAGCACATGCTCCTGACCTGCCATGGCAGCGAAGGTGGACGGACGCCATTTGCGCGCAAGCACTTCGTAAGTCATGAGCTTCCTTGAAGCTTGAGGACGCTGCGTCGAGGAGACGCAGGCCTCGATCCTGTCACCCGGCGCACTCTACAATAAGCCATGCCCACGTTCTTTCATCGCGACTTTCTCTGCATCGGCCATCGCGGCTTTCCCCGGGCTGCTCCCGAGAACACCCTGCGCGGCTTCGAGCTGGCCATCAGCGCCGGGGTGGACGCCCTCGAACTCGACGTGCAGTGGGTGGACGGCGGCCTGATCGTCTTTCACGACGACGAGCTCGACCGTACCACGTCCGGCACCGGCCGGGTGGACACAGCCCGCCTGGCGCATCTGCGCAGTCTCGACGCCGGTGAAGGGGAACGCATTCCCCTGCTGGCAGAAGTGCTGGATCAGGTGGCCGGCCGGGTGCCGGTGAACATCGAGCTCAAGGGTCCCGGCAGCGCCGGACCGACGATCGATCTGCTGCGAGCGCGCACGGAACCGGCGGCAGGCATCCTGCTGTCGGCCTTCGATCACCGAGAGCTCAAGGTGGCAAGGGCCGCAGCACCGGAGTATCCGCGGGCGGCCCTGTTCGGCAGACTCGACCGGGATCCGGTGGCCACGGCCAAAGAGCTTGCGGCAGTCGCCGTGAACGTCCATCGCCGCAGTGCCAAACGCGCCCTGGTCAAGGCAGCGCGAAGCGCCGGTATGGCAACACTGGTCTATACCGTGAATGATCCTGAGGAAGCTCTGGCCCTGCGCCGCATCGGGGTCGCAGGCATCTTCACGGACTGTCCGGACCTGATGCTGGCCACCGCGGAACTGCGCTGAAGTCAGCCTGCGCTGTCCCGCTCGAGACCGGCGATCTCCCGCTGCAGGGTGAACTCCCGTGAGGTGACATAGCCCTCCATGCGGCGGGTGCGGGCTTCCATGTCGGCAAAGCGCAACCGCAGGCTGCGCATCCCCGGACGCGGCGCCAGGCGGCTTCCGAGCTCCGGGGCCGGTGAACGATCCGAGGCCTTGATGGCCGCCGAGACGTAGCGCGCACCGTTGCCCGCTGGCCGGCGGGCGAGCAGCACGACGCCGGCCACATAGGCCCAGAACATCAGGAAAGCGTTGAACAGAAACAGGCTGATGGCAATCAGCCGCACCACCCAGGGCTCGACGCCGAAGTAGCGCGCGAGGCCGGCGCAGACGCCTGCGAGCCAGGCCCGGTCCGGGTCCCGATAGAGATCCCGCAACCAGCCGTTGGAACGCTTGGCCGTGGTGACCGGACCCACGGCTTCCTCGTGGTGGGGGTGGGGCTCGGCAGCATCTTCGAGCTGCCGGCGCAGGCGCCGGGCTCGCTGTTCGAGATCCTCGGCCAGCCGGGCTGCCCGATGGCCCACGCTATCGCGGGCGCTGTGAGCCAGGTCGTCGACGGCCGCTTCCAGCCGCCGCAGCTTGTCCTTGAGATCCTGCTCCTCCGGCTCGCCGCCACCCGCTTTACGGTGGTCTTTCCGATCATCGCCAGCGCTCACTGCAATCCCTCCTCAGTCTCAAGCCTCACAGCCGCCGGGCGCGCTCCCGCCACCCCGGAGCTTCCACATCGAGGATCGACTCGAGGGTTTCGATTCGATCCAGCATCCGCTCCGCCTGCTCTGCCAGCTCTTCGAGCTCGCGGCGCTCCTCCGCACTCAGGCTGGCACCGGCCTGCCGCTTGCTGCGGTAGTGCAGGACCAGCCACACCGGCGCCACGAACAGGACGAACAGGACGACGGGTACGAACAATACGGTCAACACGTCCATGATCAGTCACCCGTTCAGGTCGAGGAGCCTTGGTCTTTCCCGCCGTCTTTCCTGGAAGCAAGGCGCTGCTTGAGCGCTTTGAGCTCAGCGTCGACCTTGTCGTTGGTCTCCAGCTCGGCAATCTCATCCGCGAGGCTGCGGGTCCCCAGGTCGTAGGCTTCGACCTGACCTTCGAGATCGTCCATCCGCCGCTCGTACTGCTCGAAGCGGCCCATGGCATCGTTGATGCTAACCCTGTCCAGTTGCCTGCGCACGCCGAGCTGACTCTGGGCCGTGCGACTGCGCACCACCAGGGACTTCTGCCGGCCCCGGGCATCCTTGAGCTTGGCCTGCAGCTTGCCGATGTCGTCCGACAGCCGGCCGATGCTGTCGTCCAGCGCCACGATTTCGGCATCGATGGCATCGACTTCACCGTCGAGCCGCGAGCGCTCGAGCAGTGCGGCGCGGGCCAGATCCTCCCGGTCCTTGCTGAGGGCGAGTTCCGCCTTGCGCTCCCACTGCGCCGCTTCACCACGCAGCCATTCCTGGCGGCGCTGCAGCTCCTTGCGGTCGGCGATGGCCTTGGCAGACGTGGTCCGTACCTCGACCAGGGTCTCTTCCATTTCCTGAATGATCAGCCGCACCATCTTCTCCGGATCCTCGGCCTTGTCCAGCAGAGCCGTGAGGTTGGAATTGATGATGTCGGTCATGCGCGAGAAGATGCTCATTGCTGCTCTCCCAGTGGCTTGAGGGGATCCGAACCGCCTCGGTATTCCCAGTGCTCGGTCACTTCCATATCAGGAACCGTGCCAGCCTTCCGAATTAACTCAAGCTATTGTTTTAAATACGATTTTTTAAACCTCTCCGGAATCGGGAGATGGGTGTATCATCCTCTGAGTGGTCACCTCCACCATTACTTGGCGAAAATGACGATGCAGAGCCGCCGCGACCCCCTCAATGACGGCAGCAGCAGCCGGCAGAGGTTGATCGGAGAATCACCCGCCTTCCTGCGCACCATGGACGCGGTCTCGGACATCGCGCCCCTCGAGAAGCCCATCCTCGTGGTGGGCGAGCGCGGCACCGGCAAGGAGGGCGTCGCCGAACGCATCCACTACCTGTCCGGCCGCTGGCAGGGCACCTTCCTCAAGCTCAACTGCGCGGCCATCAGCGAGACCTTGCTGGAGTCCGAACTGTTCGGCCACGAGCCCGGTGCCTTCACCGGCGCCACCCGGGCCCATCAGGGGCGCTTCGAGCGGGCTGACGGCGGCACCCTGTTTCTGGATGAACTCGCAGCCGCCTCCATGCTGGTGCAGGAAAAGATCCTGCGGGTCATCGAGTACGGCGAATTCGAGCGCCTCGGCGGCAGCAAGACCCTCACCGCCAACATCCGCCTCATCGCCGCCACCAACGAGGACCTTCCCGCCCTGGCCCGTGAGGGCCGTTTTCGCGAAGACCTACTCGACCGCCTCGCCTTCGATGTCATCACCCTGCCGCCCCTGCGCTGCCGCAAGGAAGACATTCCCGTTCTGGCCATGCACTTCGCCGTGCGCATGGCCAGCGAACTCGGCCGCGAACTGTTCGCCGGCTTCAGCGACAACGCCCTTGAACAGCTGCTCGAGCATCCCTGGCCGGGCAACGTACGGGAACTGAAGAACGTGGTAGAACGGGCCGTCTACCGCTGCGCCGATCCTGAGGCGGAGGTCGAAGACATCGTTTTCGACCCCTTCGATTCACCCTGGCGACCACCCCTGAACCGCCGCCCCGACAGGACCAAGCCGGACAGCCCTGAACCTTCGGCGGCGGCGCCCGCCCCGGCCGCATCGAGGCGCCCCAGCCTGCCCCTGGATTTCCGCGAGCACATCCAGGACTACGAAATCGACCTGCTGCAGCACGCCCTGGAGGAGAACCAGTTCAACCAGAAACGCACCGCCGAACAGCTCGGGCTGACCTACCACCAGCTCCGCGGCTACCTGCGCAAGTATCCCCTGCTCAACCGCGCCGAACAGGGATGAGCAGCGCGCCGCAGGAGCATGCGTTCAGGCGGCGGGCGACCATGCCGCCTGCGCTTGAGTTCGTTGCGGCATCACGACGTCTGATCATGGGTCTGGCACTGGCAATCAGCCCATGGGCTGCGGCTGACCTGAGCCTCGATCCGGACCCGCCCCTGGCCGGGGCCTCCCTGGTGGTGGAGGTGACTGAAGGACAGCGCCGGGCCGGACGGGAACTGCTCCTGCAGGATCCGGAGCAGGACCGTGAGCTGGCGCGTTTCCGCTTCGGGCGCTTCCCGGCGGCCAGCGCGCGCTTCGACTTACCCGTCGATGCCCGGACCCTGGTCCTGGAACTGCGGGAGGGAGAGACGGTGATCAGTCGCCACCCGGAGTCGGGCTACCTGCGGCTCGAGGCTGCCGCGACCCTTGGTTCACTAGCGGACAGCGACCAGGAAGGAGCCCCCTGCACGACCCTGCCCCCCGAAGCGGACGAAGCCCTCGCACTCTGGCTGGCCAACTGCCCCCTTGAACATGCCCCGCTGGTGTCCCGCGACCTGCGCGCTGTGGATCTCACCGAGCGCAACCTCTGGCGCGCCGACCTCAGAAACAGCGACCTCTCCGATGCCCGCCTTCGACATGCGCAACTCAGTGGCGCCAGCCTGGCCGGCGCGCGCCTCGACGGCGCCGATCTCGCCGGCGCCAGACTGGAACTGGCCGATCTCCATGGCGCCAGCCTGTTCGTCACGGATCTGGACGGAGCCGACCTGCGCAGCGCCGACCTGCGCGGCGCCGACCTCTCCCATGCCAGTCTCAGTAATGCCGATCTCACTGGCGCCCGCCTTGCCGGCGCCACCCTCGACGGTGCCGACTTCACCGGCGCCATCTGTCCGGACGGCGTCCGCGCCGTCAGCAGCTGCCGCGATCATCTGGAATTGCCCTGACTGTCCGCGGCGCGATCCTGTGGGAGTTCGCCAAGAACGTTCGTTCGCGCTGTCGCGGAAGAAACTTGCGATGCGCTAACTGTGGGCGCATTTCGACGGGATCGAAATGCGTCGCACGCAGTGCGCCGCGAAGCGGGGCGCGCCATGGATGGCGCGCAACAGAGCGCTAGCGCCCGCAGGGCGATGCGCCGATTGGCATGACGTGCAGCGAAGCCGGTGCCTTCAGCTTCGGCACAACGCCTC
>JAFIFJ010000081.1 GCA_020832085.1 Gammaproteobacteria bacterium
TCGTCCTGCGCATAGACCTCCGCATACGAGCGCAGAATCGACTTGGAGCCGAACACCAGATCCACCCGGGTTGCCGTCCACTTCACCTTGTCCGTCCTGCGATCCCGGATCTCGTAAAGGTTGCTGCCCGCCGGCTTCCACGTGTAACCCATGTCCGTCAGGTTGACGAAGAAGTCGTTGGTCAACTGGCCTTCGCGGTCGGTGAAGACGCCATGCTTGCTGCCACCGTGGTTGGTGCCGAGCACCCGCAGACCGCCGAGAAGCACCGTCATTTCCGGGGCCGTCAGCCCCAGCAGCTGAGTGCGATCCAGCAGCATCTCCTCGGGTTTGACGGCGTACTCCTTCTTCTGCCAGTTGCGGAAGCCGTCAGCCAAAGGCTCCAGGTACTGGAACGAATCGGCGTCGGTCATCTCGTCCGTGGCGTCGCCACGACCCGGCGCAAAGGGCACCTTGATGTAGTGACCCGCAGCCTTGGCCGCCTGCTCGATACCCACATTGCCGGCCAGGACGATAACGTCAGCGACGCTGGCTCCGGTCTCGCCGGCGATGCCTTCGAGGACCTTCAGAACCTTGGCCAGACGGGCAGGCTCGTTACCTTCCCAATCCTTCTGCGGCGCCAGCCGGATGCGGGCACCATTGGCACCGCCGCGCATGTCTGAGCCGCGGTAGGTCCGGGCGCTGTCCCAGGCGGTAGCCACCATCTCGCTGATGGACAGGCCGCTGCCGGCAATCTTCGCCTTCACCGCATCCACGTCGTAGTCGGTCCTGCCGGCGGGAGTCGGATCCTGCCAGATCAGATCTTCCTCAGGCACTTCCGGGCCGATGTAGCGCGCCTTCGGACCCATGTCGCGGTGGGTGAGTTTGAACCAGGCGCGGGCGAACACCTCATCGAAATAGGCCGGATCCTTGTAGAAGCGCTCGGAAATCTTGCGGTACTCCGGATCCATCTTCATGGCCATGTCGGCGTCGGTCATGATCGGGTTCTGGCGCACGGAAGCGTCCGCCACGCTGACCGGCTTGTCCTCGTCCTTCATGTTCACCGGTTCCCACTGCCAGGCACCCGCGGGGCTCTTCCTGAGTTCCCACTCGTGGTTCAGCAGCAGGTGGAAGTAGCCGTTGTCCCACGTCGTCGGATGGGTGGTCCAGGCGCCTTCCAGGCCGCTGGTGAAGGCGTCACCGCCAACGCCCCGACCGACCTTGTTGTTCCAGCCCAGGCCCTGCTCCTCGACGTCGGCCGCCTCGGGCTCCGGACCGAGATTGGACTCCAGACCATTGCCGTGGGCCTTGCCCACCGTGTGACCGCCAGCCGTCAGCGCGACCGTTTCCTCGTCGTTCATGGCCATCCGCTCGAAGGTGATGCGGACGTCCTGAGCCGTCTTCAGGGGATCGGGTTTGCCGTCCACCCCCTGCGGGTTGACGTAAATCAGGCCCATCATTACTGCGGCCAGGGGATTCTCCAGCGATTCACGGTCGCCGGAGTAGCGGCTGTCCGGATTGTCGCTGGTGGCCAGCCACTCCTTCTCGGCCCCCCAGTAGATGTCCTTCTCCGGGTGCCAGATGTCCTCGCGGCCGAAGGAGAACCCGAAGGTCTTGAAACCCATGGACTCATAGGCGACGTTGCCGGCCAGGACGATCAGGTCGGCCCAGCTGAGCTGGTTGCCGTACTTCTTCTTGATCGGCCACAGCAGACGGCGCGCCTTGTCCAGATTGGCGTTGTCAGGCCAGCTGTTGAGGGGAGCGAAGCGCTGATTGCCGGTTCCGGCGCCGCCACGGCCATCTGCCACCCGGTAGGTGCCGGCCGCGTGCCAGGCCATGCGGATCATCAGGCCGCCGTAGTGGCCCCAGTCGGCCGGCCACCAGTCCTGGTTATCGGTCATCAGATCGGTGAGATCCTTCTTCAGCGCTGCGACATCAAGGCCTTTGACTGCCTCCCGGTAATCGAAATCCGCGCCCAGAGGATCGGTCTTGCGGTCATGCTGATGCAGGATGTCCAGATTCAGGTTCTCGGGCCACCAATCCTTGTTGGCGCTGCGGTGGGTGTTGCCGCCGTGCATCACGGGGCATTGCCCTGCGTTCTGAGTTTGCTTGGGGTCACTCATGTCGATCTCCCTGTGCGTCCGAAAGTGGGGACAACCTGCCGGCCAGGGTTGAACCATGGCCGGCGGATCCTCCCGCTCACCGGGTGGTGAGGGGACGTTACGGAGTCAGTATGCAAATCACGTTCGATAGCTACAAGTCGATAGTATTTACCAAATCCATTGATGAAATGAATCATTTATCGAGGCGAACTGCCTCCCTAGTCATCGGCGATCAGACGCTTGCCGAGGCTGACGACCTCGTCCTGCTCGAAGCCGAGCGCGCGATAGAACGCGATGACAGCGCCATTGGACGACCGGACCTGAAGGTTGAGCTTCGGGCAGCCTAGCTCCCGCAGGCGCCGTTCGGCAAAGGCCATCATACGCTTGCCCTTGCCCTGGTGCTGACAGCGAGGATCCACCGCCAGGTAGTTCACCCAGCCGCGGTGTCCCTCATAGCCCGCCATGACCGTTGCGACCAAGGCATCGTTCTCGATGCCCACCCAGAACAGGTCACCCTGAAACGCGCACTTCCTGGCGATATCCCGCCGTGGGTCGTTCCAGGGGCGCAACAGACCGCAGCGCTCCCACAGCGCGACCACTGCGTCTTCGTCGTTCTGCGCGTAGGGACGTATGTGCATGGTGCCTCCAGCTGGTGACGCACCGGGTCGTGAGCGAAGCCATCGCGGGACCCAATAGGCCGCCTGTCAACGCCACTCGATTGGCCACCCGTTCAAAGGGTTTGGTAGCGGATGGGCAAAGCCTTGAGGCGACGATGCAAAAGACTTCGATGGTGCGCAAGTGTGGGTTGTGGCGCAGCCAGCTCGATACTTCCCAGCTGAGCCAGCAGATTCCGAAAGGCGATCTGCATTTCCGCCCTGGCAAGCATCGCTCCAGGACAGAAGTGCGGCCCCATACCAAATGCCAGGTGCTCTTTCGCTTCGGCTCGGTCTGCATCAAAAAAGTCGGGATTCGGGAAGTGCGACTCGTCCCGGTTGGCCGAACCATATCGTGCGATCACGACAGAGCCCGAGGGAATCATTGTACCGCCAAGCTCTACGTCGCGAGTCGTCACGCGCATCAGGCCCTGCACCGGCGACTCCAGACGCAGCACCTCCTCAACGAAATTATCCACGAGCTCTGGTTCGGTGCGCAGGCGGCGCTGAACTTCGGGATACGTCGCGAGCAACAGCGCACCTTCAGCCAAAGCCCCTGTCGTGGTGTCATTGCCGCCCGTGAGCAACTGACTCATCATGTCCAGCAGCTCGTTCATGGACATCGGTTGCTCGCCGGCTTCAATGCGCACCAGATCCGACAGCATGTCATCAGCGGGCGCTCGAATGCGCTCTTCGAATGCTCTGGCAAAGTACTGCTGAAACTCCAGAAGCAGCTCAGCGACCTCGAGTTCCCGCTCAGGCGTCATCATCATGCTGAAGGAATCCATTAGCGCATCGGACCAGAGCTTCAGTTTCGGAACATCCTCGCGAGGTACGCCGAACTGATCGGCGATCACGCCGCAGGGCAGAGGGACGGCGAAACTGCTGACGAAGTCCGTGACGCCGCTGTCCGGAAAATCTTCGATCAGTGCATCCACCGAGGCGGCAATGGCATTGCGCATGCTCTGAACCCGGCGCGCCGTGAAGGTGCGGGCAATGGGGCGGCGATAACGGGTATGGGCCGGAGGATCCGTGCGCTGAAGCGTGGGTTGCGGCTGCCAGCCCCGCTCCTTGTACATGCGCGTGATGCTGGGCATGAGATCGCCCACCGCCGCATCCCGCGCCAGGCCCACTGCATTGGAGAAGGTACTGGTATCCCGCAACACCCGCTTCAGATCGTCATATCTGGAAACGAGGTAGAAGCCGTTCTCAGGCAATCGATAGACCGGGCACTGTTGACGGACGGATGCATAGAAGGGATAGGGACATTCCTGAACCTCCGGGTCGAGGAGACTGAAGGCCGCAGGATCCTGATGTAATTCGGCACCTGCCATCTGCGTTCTCCTCCACCCGGATGCGGGTCAATCAGAAATGTACGCCCAGACGCAGACCGTACTCCCGCGGGCGCCCGTACATCGTGTATGCCCAGAGACCACCCACCGAGTTGCCTGCCGAACGGTAGATCTCGTTCGTGATGTTCTTCACGTAAGCCGACACTTCATAGCGCTCGCCCCGATCACGCCAAGTAGCGCTGGCATCCCAGAGCAGACGCTTCTCGAGCTGGGTGTAGAGGGAGTTGAAGACCAGCGTTTCCACCTCGGAGCGATAGTTGGCGGAGGTGTTGAGCACCAAGCTTCCCGCAGCGGCCAGATCAAACTCGTAGCTAGCACCTGCTGAAACCTGCCAGTTGCCTGAGAAGGGAACGGTGAGTCTGGAGACGTCTTCCAGGACCGGGTCGAGCACACCATCACCATCGAGATCGAGCACGAAGTCGCGATACTTGTGATCCAGGTAGCCGACGCTCAAGTCAATGCGCAACTGATCCGTGGGCAGCCAGGTTGCCTCCACCTCGAAACCGCGGGCACGAGATTTGCCGGCATTGACGTTGATGACTTCCTGTGTGGTCACTCCCGCCCGGTTAGTGAAAGGCACGGACTGGGCGCGAATCAGGTCCTCGAAGCGAGTCTCGAACAGCGCGATGTTAAGGCGCAACGTGCGATCGAAAAGGTCAGATTTGAGCCCCACCTCGAAGTTCTCGTTAGTTTCAGGATCGTATGGCCGACAGGTGACGACACTGGAACACTGCTCGGTGTAGCCACCGGAAAGAAAGCCCGTCGCATAGCCGGCATAAACCATGGTGTGGTCGTTGATGCTGTAGTCGAGAACGACCCTGTAGGTGATCTCATCCCAGCGCGAACTTTCACCATCGAGCACCAGATCGAAGGCGGAATCGGGCAAGGGCAGCTCGAAAGGATCGATCTCGGCAAGGCTCAGCTCCGCTCGCGACAGGGCATTCGAGCGGGCATCAAAGAGACAGTTGTCGATGCTTCGCGGTTGCGAGGGGTCCGCCGGGACGATGTCACGAAGCGGGGTCGATTCGGTGCAGGCACCACCTGGATTGTTGCGACGCGAGAACGTCACCTTCTCGTTGGTGTAACGGACACCTGCCGTCAACCTCAGATCGTCAGTGATATCGAAGTAGCCATCGAAATAGAAGGCATAGGAGTCACGCTCCTGACCCACCGCAGTCGGGGTTGGATCGTTGTTAGCGTCCAGATTGAGATTGAGGAAGCCATCGGGAGTCAGCACGCCTCCCGCAACCAGGGGATCAGGATGATTCGGATCCTGGCTCGGAAGCAGCGAGATGAGACCGACGAAGCCCGGAACCGAGTATGCGACGTAGTCGAGATGGTCCTCCGCGTAGACTGCGCCAGCCAGGAAGTTGAAACGCCCATCGAAGTCGCTGACCGCGCGCAGTTCGAGCTGGAGCTGCTCGCGCTTGGTGTTGCGAGTCGCGTCGAACAGGGTCCCGAAGTACTCACCTGTGTAGGTGCTCGGCAGCAGCTCCTTCATCTCCCGATAACCACTGATCATTTTGAAGCTCATCGTATCCAGATCGAGAGTCTGGTGGAGATGGAAGCCATCGACGTTGACCCGGTGTCCTTCCGGCGTGCAGATGCCCTTGGGATTGCGGCCGATGCAGCGATTGGTGATCGCGGTGTTGAGCTTCTCTTTGTCGCTGAAGCCCTGAGTCCCTACCCCATCGAAACCAAGCAGGGGCAGGATCATGAATTGATCCGCACCTTGCCGATAGGTGCCACCGGTAGGATCGAACTCGCCAAGGGCAGGCGACTCATTGACGACCGGCGGGCTGTCGGAGCGGTCCCGCAGGCCCTCGTACATGAAATAAGCTTCGTAGTTCTCAGTCGGCTTGAACAGCAGCTTTACCTTGCCAGCGAAAACGTCGATGCCGCCGAGCCGCTCGCCCGAACCCTGGGCCGTGGTGTCGAGTCCTGGCGGGAAGGGCGGGTTGACCGGGTCGATGCCGAAGTTGGCGTAGAAGGGCACCACGTCGGGGAAACTGCTGGCAGGTTTCCCGTTGCGATAGTAGCCATCCTCGCGGTCGTAGATCAGGCTGACCCGCGCGGCGAGCATGTCGTCGATCATGGGGATGTTCAGCGCCCCGCGAATCTTGTTGATCGAGCCGCCGTTGACATCATAGCGCCCTACCTGCGCCTGGGCGCTGCCGAAGAACTCATTGAACTCCGGTCGTTTGGTGGTGATCACGATGGCACCACCGGTGGCGTTCTTGCCGAACAAGGTGCCCTGCGGGCCCCGATAGACCTCGATCTGCTCAACATCGAACATGTCGACGAACTGGGACTGCACGCTGCTGAGGCCGAACTCGTCGACCAGCACCGCTGTGGAAGTTGTACTCGTCACCAGAATCTGATTGGCACCAGTACCTCGGATACCACCAGCCAGTGCGCGAAAGCCGGCCACCTGCTCGAGCGTGACGTTCGGCGCCAGACCGCTCAGTGCGGTAATGTCCGTGAGGAAAGTGCGATCGAGCATTTCCTCGGTAACGGTCGAAATCGCGATGGGGGTATCCTGCTGTGCGCCGGCGCGCTTGGTCCCCGTCACCACGATCTCTTCGAGGCCGCGCGCGGGCCGCCCATCGGCACCCGTGCTCGCACCCTGCTGTGCCGTCGCAAGCATTGGCGCTACGGCTATGACACCGATCACTGCCGCCGCACAGACGGAACTCTGCCACTTGGCTTTCATTAAACACCTCCCCTCGATTGGAAACCCCATACCGCCGGCGGTATCTGCGTTCAGTCCCTTTTCGACCGGAACCTGAACTCTCCTACCCCGGCGGACACATGTGCTTTTGAATATAGACAAGGGTAGGTAAGGGGTCGTCCCTCGAAATCGAGGGGCGCGCTCGGATTCGGAACCTGATCTGATTCAGGTCATGGACAAGAGCGCTCGAGTGAGGTCGGGTCGACATCGCCTGCTGGAGCCGCATTGGGCAAGTAGGCAAGAGGGAGGAAACATGAGCCGCATCAAGAAGCTCGAACCTGAACAGTGGGACCCGGAGTTGCGGGAGCTGACTCGAGCCGACTCCGCCACGCCTTTAGAGCAGGGATTGATGCGCATGCTCGCGCACTGCCCCGAACAGGCCAAGGGCCTCACTCGCCTGGGCGCAGCACTGAAGATGAACCGGTCACTGCCCGAGCGGATGGTTGAACTGGTGCGGCTGCGGGTCGCCTTCCACAATCAGTGCCGCAGTTGCATGGCGATTCGCTACACCGACGCCCTGGAAGACGGCCTGAACGAGGACCTCGTCTGCTCCCTGGAGAATCCGCCGGCAGCCGCCAATCTCACCGAGGCTGAGAAGGCGGCCATCGCCTACGGCGAGGCCATGGCTACCAACCATCTCGCAATCGACGATGACTTCCACGACCGGCTTCGGCAACACTTCACCGAGGCCCAGATTGTCGAACTGGGCATGACCGTAGCCTACTTCGTCGGTTTCGGTCGCCTCGGGGCCACTTGGCACATGGTTGAAGAATTGCCTGAGACCTTCCAGGACAGTAGTGAGCCCGTGGCACCCTGGGGTGCTGACG
The DNA here is from genome assembly GCA_020832085.1 of Gammaproteobacteria bacterium. Lineage (GTDB taxonomy): Bacteria > Pseudomonadota > Gammaproteobacteria > Pseudomonadales > Azotimanducaceae > SLTB01. The sequence goes on from JAFIFJ010000081.1 coordinate 7,642, forward strand.
CCATCGTCGTACGCTGAGAGCGTAGTCCGGTTCAGACCACCGGGCCGATCACGCCCAGCTGTGCGGCCTTGGCCACCGCCTGGGCGCGGTTGCTCGCGTCGAGTTTGCGCACGGCATTGTCCACATGAAATCGGATCGTCGTTGGTGAGCGATCCAGGATCATTCCGACCTCCTTTTCGGTCTTACCCAATGCGACCCAGGTGAGACACTCGATCTCACGCTGGCTCAGATTGGGCGTGATCGTCTGCGCAGCGAGTTCGCCACGGCGACGTGCGACGACTGCCATGAAGTAGTGACCGAGCATGAAGAAGTGACGTTCGTTCCGCATCAGAACCCCGTCGAAGTCCGTATCTTCGTCCTCGCCCATCCACACCACTGCCCCCACCCGCCCAAGGGGCTGATGGACGGGCGTGACGATGCAACCTGTGATGCCATTGATCACCAGAAAGTCCATAACGCGTTTCTGGGGCACTTCTAGACTCGCGACGCCGGGCAGCCTGCTCGCCGCTGGTCGGAACGCGAATGGTCGCCTGGCGAATCGGCACACCGCGCCGACCGGGCTGATCAACGTCATCCGGCCCTTGACCCAATTTCTGATCGCGTCTTCGGTCCAGCCGAAGCTCTCTGCCAGGGTGACGTCTGATACGTCGCTGACCAAGTCGTTCGTGGAATAGTCTTCCACGACGGCATTGCGCTGCAGCCCACAAACTGCTGCCGACCTCTTCAGGATCTCGACGCCTTCCAAAACACTCTCGCAGCGCTCCATGCGAACCACCAAGTTCTCCATCGAATCCTGCTCCATCTGAACTCTCCCGGTGGAACGCAAACGGTTGATCCTACCTGTGATCGCAGCACACACAACGGTGATAGAAAAAGCAGTTGAAGATGTCTGAATGAGCCTCATGCGCGCGCTACGATACAGGCGCCGAAACGGCTCATCAGCGTCGCCTCAGCTGCCGTCCTGTCTCGAGCCTCGAAGCGCCAGGATGTCCGGGCTCGGCCATGCTGGAAACTCGGGCCGGTCATCTGTGATCTCGAACCAGTCGGCCTTTTCGCCGGTGAAGAAGTGGCACACGGGCGGCGTCGAAAACTCGCTGTCCAGGCTTCCGAGCCGTACCCGCAGAAACGACGGGGACTCGCCCACGTGGGCGAACAGTGGGCTGCCACAGTTCGAACAGAAACAGCGGAACTTGTTCGGGCTCGACTCGAAGCGCTTCAGGAACTCGGCGCCTTTGAGCAAGCGAAAGGAGGCAGCGGGCACGGCTATGTTTGCGGCAAAGGCGCCGCCGCTGGCCTTCCGGCAGCTCCGGCAATGGCAGCAGCCGTAAGCAGCCGGCTCCGCATCGAAGCGGTATCTCATGGCACCACAAAGGCAGGACCCTTCGTAACTGGTCATTGCGTGGACCGCCCAAGCGACGAACAAAGAGATGGGGCGATGCAGCGACAGTTCATGCCTGCGCCAGCGCCAGACTCGCGCCCACGGGATCTTCGATCACCGCGTAGGCAGGCTGCCCGGCCTCATTCTGCGTCACCTTGATGACCTTGCCGCCTTCCCCGTCCACCCGGCGCAGGCTCTCGGCAAGATCACCCACGGGCAAGTAGATCATCCATACCGGAGGCAGACCCTGGTTCTCTCCGCGCGCATGGCAGACGCCCGCAGACGGCGCGCCATCTGCTCCCAACATATTGAAATCGGCGTAGCGCAGTTCGCCATCAGTCATCCCCACCTCCTGCACCGACCAGCCGATGACCTCGCGATAGAAGTCCCGGGTATCGGTGGCATTCGCGACCGTGAGATCGAGCCAGGCAATCCGGCCCACCGACGCTGCGTCGTGAGCCGCATCACCAGGATCTGGCATCATCGCTTCAGGGATCACCGGGATGACCCCAAAGGCCGCGCCATTCGCATCGAGCAGCAACGCCCACTGGCTCATGCCGTTCTCATCCCTTTCGTGCATCAGCACACGTCCACCGAGATCGGTGCAACGCTGAACGCTGGCCGCGATGTCGTCGACCTGCACGTGGGGCATCCACTGCAGCGGCAGATCGGAATACTCGGGTACGCGCTGGCCGAGACCGATGATGGGCGTTCCCATGTTGCTCATCAGATCCTCCCGCCACAGCGGGTCGCCCCCCGTGCCGAGTACGCGGGCGTAGAAGCTCACCTCCCGATCGTGTTCGGGAACAGCGATGTCGGCACTGAAGACAGCGCCAATGCAGGGTGTGAAAGGACCTGTCATGACTGGGTTCCTCACCGGATCGGAAGCATCGGACCCGCCATCAGTGGGAGCGGGCACCCTCAAGCACTCAGCTCGATCCTGAACACGGGCAGGTAACGCCCGGGAATACTGTCCGACTCGCGCTCGCCGACCGCAACCCCTCCTGCCGCAAGGTAGAACGTCACGGCGTTGGGGTCTCCCTGGATCACCAGGGTTCGCGCACCCCAGCGGCGCGCCTCGGATTTCGCGTGCTCGATCAGCTGCCTGCCTACGCCGCGGCCAATATGGCGCGGCTCCACGAACAGCGCCTCGAGCTCACATTCATCTGGCGACAGTTGCTCCAAGGCGTAGTAGCCCGCGACCAACCCGTCGGCCTCGGCTGTGACGTAGCGACGAGCGGGATCGCAGATGTCAGACGCCGACACTTCGAGCTCCACGCGACAGGCCTGCATGAATGCGCTGGAGTAGCCCCAATGGGCCTTCGATCGCAAAGCCAGCTCACTCAGCAATGAGGCTTGTTCCACCTGCGCCGGTCGCAAAACGATCGTTTCCGTCATGGGCCATGCACTCCGGGTCCGACTCCGCCGCGCCGTCAGCAGCAATGGCGGCGCGAAGCAATCCCCGCATCGTCTGCAGAGTCTGGCCGGGAGATCCGCCCTGGCGCCCGGAGTCGATACCGATGGAACAGCGAACCCGAGATACGCACCTGCCCTTCCGCCTGAAAGCCCATGCGCAACATCCCCCTGACGCGAACTCGACCAGACGGCAGCAGCGCCGTCACGGATTCGAGGCCCATCTCATCGAACGCGATGTCGAGGATCTTCTGCACGATACGCCGACCGGATCCCCAATAGTCCGGTGACAGCACCAGCGCGAGGTCGGCATCGCCCCGTTCCTGCTGCAATCCACCCCATCCGGCAAAGCATCCGTCAATCAGGATGCCCCAAGGTCCATAGCCGTTCTCATCCCACTGTGCTTCTTTGCCCTGCACCCATTCCCTGCATTGGGATTCATCGACGGCCCTCCGCGCAAGGGGCATGTGACGCAGCACTCTCGGATCGTTGTGAAGCGCAACGATATCGGCAATGGCAACCTCGCTCAGACGAATCAGTTGTACGTTCATGGGCCTGCCCTTCGACCGCAATCTCAATGTCGATGGTCCACGTCACTCCACAGACAGCAGCGAAGGGAACATCAGCGTTGCCGCCCACTCCCGCGCCGCTCGTTGCCGCGCTTGTAGTTGCCGGTGAGGCGAGCCATCCGCTGCTGCAGGGTGCGCTCATCGGAGTCGGTGACTTCCGCCAGGAATGCTACAGCAGGCTTACCGCGCAGTGTGGTCGCCACCCGGCCGAAGTGCAGGATTTCGACGTCGCCACTTTTGCGGGTTCGAAAACGGAATCCCAGGTCCTCGGGGTCTTGGGTGGAGTCCGACTTCATGGCAGCGGGTTGCGCGCGATCAATCCCCAAAGTGGCTTGCCGTCCTCCGAGGCACGTGCCCCGAGTTCGAGCAGCAGCCGCTTGGTCGTCTCCTCGTCGGCGCCAATGACATGCATGAGCGTGTCGAGCCGACGCCATGAGTGCTCGCGATTCTCGAACATGCGCAACAGCAGCGTCTTCCTCGGCTGATCACGCCTCACGGCCTGCCGATCCTTCCACCAATGGGAAGCCAGACCGGCTGCTACCGTGGCAATCGAACCGATGATGTCGATGTCGGGACACGTTGTCAGATCGTCGGGGTGACGCGAACCGAGCTCCGGATAACCCGTCCCGATGCGAGCGGGAATGGCACCTATGTCGATCCTGGGCATCGTGGCCATCCTCCCTGGCGATGGTGGAGCGCAAGGTTCAGAGCCTCTCTGGGCCTTGCAGGCAATGTGACCGCCTTCACGGATTCCGCAGGTCATCGTCTCACGCTTGGAATGGTCTGCAGCTCTGAACCGTTGAAAGGGTGCGAACGGGGCGAAATGGCGCCGGCATGGTGCCCACCAACCCGCCCCGAGCGAGCGAGCGAAAAGGTTCACACAGGAGGCAGAACCATGACCCGTACGACTTTCAAGTTCAGTCCGCTGTTTCTGGCGATCACGCTGGCAGCACCGTTGGCTTCCGCCGATGTGAAAACCCAGGCCGAAGCACGCGGTGATTCGCACAGCGAGTTGGCGACAGAGTTTCGCGTCATGCGAGCAAACGCGGCCCGGTTCCAAAGCGAAACCGACGGCAGCGTCGACGGTGCCATCGAAGCCAGGCTGGACACCGACGGTTCAGCCGAGCTCGACAGCCGCGCTTCCGCGGCAGCGGCATGGCAAACCGAAGGCGGCGCATCCGGTTCGACCCCGGCCTCGGGGATGATCCGTACTGGTGGTTCCGCGGGTGGTGAAGTCGCCAACCGAACACAAGTATCCGCCGATGCCGATGCACGTGCCGAAGGCGAAGCCCGTGCCAGTGCCGGGGCCGGTGCCGACAAGAAGAGCGACGGCGATGCTGCCGCCGAGCGTCCGGGCTTCTTCAGCCGGATCTTTCAGCGCGGCAGTGAGCGCAGCGAAGCAGCGCTCGAAACCGCCGGCGACCGTGCCGAGTCAGGTGTGAGTTCCGCTGCCGAGTTCGGCGCCGGAACCGCAGCTGACGCTCAGGCACGAGGCCAGGCGGGCGCCGAGTTCGGTGAGGCCACCGCTGCCGAAGCACGTAGCCGGGTGGATTCGAGCGCGGAGCTCGGGCTGGAAACGGCAGCCGAGGCCCGCGGCAACGCGGAATCGGGTGTGGCGTTCGGCCAGGAAACCGCAGCCCGCGCCCAGGCCCGCGCCGAGGCGCAGGCCGAAAGCGGGCAGGCACTGGCAACCGGGACGCTCCGACGCACCGAGACCGAGACCGAGACCGAGATCGCCGAAGAAGTTGAATCACGCCTCGATGGCGAACTCAGCGGTGCGGTGGAAGCCGAGATCGGGGCGTCCATTGCCACCGAAGTCCGCGGTGCCGTGGACGCCGAGGTTCGCGACACCATCGAGGCCAACGTCGGCAGTGAAGTCGATGGCGCGGTGAACGCCGAAGTGCGCCAGAGCGTCGCCGATACCGTCCAGGAAACCGTCCAGACAGCGGTGAAGGACGAGGTTGCCGACGCCGTCGATGCTGAAGTGCACAGGTCGGTACGCGATGAGGTCACGAGCAGCGTCGGCGCCGAAGTGCAGAGCACCGTCCGCGAGACGGTGGACGCCGAAGTGCGCCAGGTGGTCGAGGAGGAGATCCGCAGTGAGGTCGAAGGCGAGATCGAGAGCGAGCTCGAAAGCCAGCTCGAATCCGAGACTCTCGCTGAGATCACCGGCGGCCTCTGACGCTGATCGCTGGACATGACGGGAGCCAGACCGGGCCCTGCGGGCCATCCGCAGGGCCCCTTCGGTTGAGAACGACTAAGAACCGGGAGACACAACCATGAACAGGAATCGGCCACATGGCAGCAACCCGATCGAGCGGCACGGCCGACGCTTCACAGCCGCCGTCGTCACCGCGCTGATGCCTTACGGGGCAGCGCTCGGTGATTCGGGGCTGTCGGCGAATCTCGAACTGGGTGCCCGCTACGACAGCAATGTGGCGGTGATCGATCTGGACCGTTCCTCTGGCGAGGGCGACTTCGCTGCGCTGCTTGCCGCAGGCATCGGCTATGAGCAGCCGCTGGGAGAAAAGACATCGGTGAAGGTCGGCTACAACTTCGGCCAATCCCTGCATGCCGACTTCGATGATTTCGATCTGCAGACCCATCGCGGATCCATCGATGCACGCTTCGACGCCGGTGTGGCGACGTTGGGGACCAGCTACCAATACGTGCACGCGCGCTTAGCCCGGAAATCTCACCGATAGGATAGAAATAGGCCTCTGTCTGGTGCATAAAGTAAGAGCCGGCAAGCACTTACGATGCAACAGAGGCAGAGGCCTATGAAGACAGAGTGTATTCCTGATCAACTTGAATTTCACACCCTTGGACGCCGCGAAGTCGTCGGTCGATTCGACGGCGGCCGGATCAGTTCGGATGGTGGTGGAACGCTTCTGCGGGAGACGGATGTTCGTCTCGGATTGCTGCAGCGGCTGGCCGATTGCTTCACAGACTATCGGAAGCCCTTGAGCGTTGAGCACGACGTCCGGACGCTGGTCAGCCAGCGCGTCTATGGCTTGGCGTTGGGCTATGAGGACCTGAACGATCACGACGCCCTGCGTGCGGACAGCCTACTGGCGATGCTGGTGGGGAAGTCGGATCTGACGGGATCGCAACGCGTTCGGGAGCAGGACAAGGGCCATCCGCTGGCGAGTTCGAGCACACTCAATCGCCTGGAGTTGAGCACACCGGAAACGGCCGCGAACGATCGCTACAAGCGGATAGCGGGCGATGCCGAGGCTATGGATCGCTTGCTGGTGGATGTGTTTCTCGAGACCCAGGAGCGGGCACCGCGCGAGATCTGGCTGGACCTGGATGCGACGGACGATCCGCTGCATGGTCACCAGGAAGGTCGCTTCTTCCACGGCTACTACCGCTGCTACTGCTACCTGCCGCTGTACATCTTCTGTGGTGAAGACCTGCTGTGTGCGCGACTGCGCCCGGCGAATGTCGATGCGGCGGCCGGGAGTGTCGAAGAGCTCGAACGGATCGTCGCGCAGATCCGGGCGCGGTGGCCGAAGACGCGGATCGTGATCCGTGGTGATTCGGGATTCTGCCGCGATTCGATCATGCACTGGTGCGAAAAGAACGGCCTCTACTACGTGCTCGGACTGGCCCGGAATGCCCGCTTGAACCGCATTCTGCGCCGCGAGATGCACTGGGCGCGGCAGGCCTGCAAGGAGACGGGCCAAGCGGCCCGTTGCTATCGCGACTTCAC
>JAFIFJ010000084.1 GCA_020832085.1 Gammaproteobacteria bacterium
TTCGGGATATCGCCGGGAGCTATGACGTGGCTTGGCTCGTCTTCCTGGCACTGCTCGCGCCCCCGGTCCTGGCCATGGCCCTGCTGCCGCGCAAGCGTGTCTAGCCCGCATATCTCACCGATTCACGGCTGCGGACGCGGCTCTACCGGTAAATCCATCGTTGCGCTCGGCCCGGGTGCTCGACGTACTGTCGAGTACGCCTGCGCGCCCGGCCTGTCGCGCGCCTTGTCTTTCCCGGCATCTCCACGCCCTCGCTTCGCGCATCGGTGAGATATGCGGGCTAGTGCAAATCGTACGACTCATTGCAGAACAGTCGAGCGTGCTTGGTCCGCATCCGGGCAGGCCTGTGAGGCCAAGCGCGGGCCTACAGCAGCAGGCGCCGGATATCCCCCAGGGCCTGACACAGCCAGGTCATAAAGCGCCCTGCTTCGGCGCCGTTGATAGCGCGGTGATCGTAGGACAAGGACAGCGGCAGCATGTCCCGGGGCACGAAGGCGTCGTCCTGCCACACCGGCTTGCGGGTCAGCCGTGAGACGCCGAGGATGGCCACTTCCGGGGCGTTGACGATGGGCGTGAACCCGGTACCACCGATGTTGCCGAGGCTGGAAATACTCATGCAGCCGCCACGCATCTCATCGGGTTTGAGCTTGAGATTGCGCGCCCGCTCGGAGAGATCAGCGATCTCCGCAGACAGCGCGTAGATGCCCTTGCGATCCACATCCCGGATGACGGGAACCAGCAGCCCCTCCGGTGTATCCACGGCAAAACCGATGTGGAAGTACTGCTTGAAGACGTAGTTCTCGCCGTCGCCGGCAAAGGAGCCATTAAAACGGGGAAACTGCACCAGAGCCGCCTGTACCGCCTTCATGATGAAGGGCAGCGGCGTCAGTTTCACACCGGCCCTTTCGGCCTCCGGCTTGAGTTCCTTGCGCAGGACTTCCAGCGCTGTCACGTCCGCCTCGTCATGCTGGGTGACGTGGGGGACATTGAGCCAGGACCGGTGCAGATTGCTGGCACCGGCGCGCATGATGCGTGACAGCGGCCGGGTCTCGATGGCGCCAAAGCGCGAGAAATCCACTTCTGGAATCGCTGGGATCGCAGCGCCCGTGGCGGCGGCCGCGGGCGCCTGCATGCGCGTCTTGACGAAGGCGTGTACATCCTCCTTGAGAATGCGGCCTTTGGCGCCGGATCCCTTCACTTCCGCGAGCTTGACGCCAAGCTCCCGCGCCAGACGCCGGACGGCCGGGCCCGCATAGACCTGGGCGCCCGCAGGATCTGCTGCCTCCCCTGCCTCCCCTTTTTCGGGCTCCCGCGACGGGGCGGGCTTGGGCTTGGGCTTGGGCTCGGCAACGGGTTTGCTGCTCCCGGATGCAGCCGGCTCAGGCTTGTCCTTGCGATCAGCCGACTCGGAGCGCTTGGCCTTGCCGCCGGCGGAACCAGCAGCACGCGCGCCAGCGACTTCCAGGCGGGCGATCAGCGTCCCTTCGCCCACGGTATCGCCTTCCTTCACTTCGACGGACACCACTTTGCCGGACTTGGGCGCGGGGACTTCCATGGTGGCCTTGTCGGATTCCAGGGCCACGAGCCCCGCCTCTGCCTCGACCTCGTCGCCGGCAGCCACCATGACTTCCACCACCACGACCTCGTCGGCGTCTCCCACATCCGGCACGCGCACTTCTACAGTTTCGGTCTCGGCTTCCTTCGTGGCTCCAGCGGCCGGCGAGGATCCGGAACGTTCGTCGTCCTCCTGCACGTCGTCCTCCGGGGCTTCGCTGTCTTCATCCGCGTCGCCGGCTGCCGATTCGTCGTCCGATTTCGCCTCTGCCTGAGTCTCGTCCCCTGCGGCCTCTGCATCGGCCTCTGCATCGGCCTCTGAATCGGTCTCTGAATCGGTCTCTTCGCTGTCCACTTCGATTTCGGCGATCACGTCTCCCTCGGCGCAGGTGTCGCCCACGGCCACGGTCAGGCGCAGCACCTTGCCTGCCCGGGTGGACGGCACCTCCATGGACGCCTTGTCGGATTCAATGACCAGCAGGGCATCGTCGACGGCGATCTGATCCCCCTCGGCGACGCAAAGCTCGATCACTTCCACTTCGGAGACATCACCGATATCGGGAATGCGGACCTTCTCGATGCTCATGTTGGGACGGGCTCCTTGATCAGACGGTGACCGGATCCGGCTTCTCCGGATCGATGCCAAAGCGGGCGATGGCGGCACTGACGTCGGTGGCAGCGATGATCTGGCGGTCTGCCAGCGACTTCAACGCCGCCACGGTGATGAAGCGGCGATCCACCTCGAAGAAATGGCGCAGCTTCTCCCGGGTGTCGCTGCGACCGTAGCCGTCGGTGCCCAGCACCCGATACGAGTGGGGGACCCACTCCCGGATCTGATCCGCAAAGGCCTTCATGTAGTCCGTGGCGGCAATGACAGGGGCCTCCACTTCTCCCAGGCACTGGGTCACCCAGGACTGCCGCTCCTCCTCCTCGGGGTGCAGCAGATTCCACCGCCCCACGGCCAGACCGTCGCGCCGCAGCTCATTGAAACTGGTGACGCTCCAGACGTCGACGGCAACGCCGTAGTCCTCGCGCAGGATCTCGGCCGCGGCTCTCACTTCGAGCAGGATCGTGCCGGACCCAAGCAGCTGCACCGCTTTCGAGCCGGCACGCGGGGTCTGGGAGTCCGCCTCCAGCCGGTACATGCCGCGAATGATGCCGTCACGGCAATTGGCCGGCATTTCAGGCTGGACGTAGTTCTCGTTCATGACCGTGATGTAGTAGAAGACGTCCTGCTGCTCCACATACATGCGGCGCATGCCTTCATGGATGATCACCGCCAGCTCGTAGGCATAGGTGGGATCATAGGCGATGCAGTTGGGAATGGTGGCCGCCAGCAGATGGCTGTGCCCATCCTGGTGCTGCAGACCTTCACCGTTGAGTGTCGTCCTGCCGGCGGTGCCGCCGAGCAGGAAGCCCCGGGCCTGAATGTCACCAGCCGCCCAGGCCAGATCACCGATACGCTGAAAGCCGAACATGGAGTAGAAGATGTAGAACGGCACCAGCGTGAAGTCGTTGGAGCTGTAGGACGTGGCGGCGGCGATCCAGGCCGACATGGAGCCGGCCTCGTTGATGCCCTCTTCGAGCACCTGACCGTCTGCCGTTTCCTTGTAGGGCGCAATGCCACCGGAATCCACCGGTTCATAGAGCTGGCCCGCCGAGGAATAAATGCCGAGCTGGCGGAACAGCCCCTCCATGCCGAAGGTGCGGGCCTCGTCAGGAATGATGGGAACGATGCGGTCCTTCAGCGCCTTGTCCCGCAGCAGGGTGCTGAGAATGCGCACGAAGGCCATGGTGGTGGAAATCTCGCGTTCCCCGGAGCCCTTGAGCACGTTTTCGAAGCGCTCGAGATCGGGAATCGGCAGTTCCGTGCCCAGCCGGCGCCGCTGGGGCAGCTCGCCGCCAAGGGGCTCGCGCTGCCGCCGCATGTACACCATTTCCGGACTTTCCGGGTCAGGCCGGTAGTACGGCACCTGCTCGAGCTGATCGTTGGTCAAGGGAATGTCGAAGCGGTCCCGGAAGTGCTTGAGATCGTCCAGATCCAGCTTCTTGGCCTGATGCGCCGTGTTCTCGCTCTCGGCCGAATCCCCCATGCCGTAGCCCTTGACGGTATGGGCCAGGATCACGGTGGGCTCGCCGCTGTGATTGACCGCCGCATGGTAGGCCGCATAGACCTTGTAGGGATCGTGCCCGCCGCGGTTCAGACGCATGATGTCGTCGTCGGAAAGGTGCTCCACCATCTTCAGCAGATCCGGGTCGGTACCGAAAAAGTGCTCGCGCGTGTAGGCACCGCCCCGGGCCTTGTAGTTCTGATACTCGCCGTCCACGGTCTCGTTCATGCGCTGCAGCAGCTTGCCGTGATCGTCACTTTCGAACAGGGGATCCCAGTGCCGCCCCCAGATCACCTTGATGACGTTCCAGCCGGCACCCCGGAACACGCCTTCCAGTTCCTGAATGATCTTGCCGTTGCCGCGAACGGGGCCGTCGAGGCGCTGCAGGTTGCAGTTGATGACGAACACCAGATTGTCCAGGCCCTCGCGGCCGGCCAGGGAGATGGCGCCAAGGGACTCCGGCTCATCGCATTCACCGTCACCCAGGAAGGCCCACACCTTGCGGTCATGCTTGGGCACCAGCCCCCGGGCATCGAGGTACTTCATGATGTGAGCCTGGTAGATGGCCATGATGGGGCCAAGGCCCATGGACACCGTGGGGAACTGCCAGTAATCGGGCATGAGCCAGGGGTGGGGGTAGGACGACAGCCCCTGGCCGTCCACCTCCTGACGGAAGTTGTCGAGCTGGGCCTCGTTCAGACGTCCTTCGAGGTAGCTGCGTGCATAAATACCGGGAGCGCAATGGCCCTGAATGTAGACCAGATCGCCCGAGTGCTTCTCGTTCGGTCCCCGGAAGAAGTAGTTGAAACCGACGTCATAGAGCGTCGCTGAAGAGGCGAAGCTGGCGATGTGCCCGCCGATGCCGGGGTCTTCCTGATTGGCGCGCATGACCATGGCCATGGCGTTCCAGCGGATCAGCGAGCGGATGCGCCGTTCCATGAACAGGTCGCCCGGCATGCGCGCCTCGCGGGTGGGCGGAATCGTGTTCCGATAGGGGGTCGTGATGGTGTAAGGCAACCGCGACCCGGTTTCGGTCATCCGCGCCGATAGTCGTTCGAGCAGCACGTTGGCGCGGCCGGTCCCCTGGAACTCCAGCACCGACTCGAGGGCGTCGAGCCACTCTCGGGTTTCGATCGGATCCTGATCCTCCACTCCTCGCGGAAACGCCATGCGTCTGACTCCTGCCCAGATTCATTTCCATGTCATCGGATGTAACGCTCAGCGATCGGGCTCCATCCTGGGATGGCGGCGTCGGACCCTGCCATCGCGATCGCTGCGGTCACTGTCCACTGCGTCGACCGAGCCACGCAGCGCCACGTACCCCACTGGCATCACCGAAACGCGGTGGCGCCAACCGCGTGCGCACCCGATCGCTGAAAACGAATCGATCCCAGCGCGCAACCACACCATCATAAAGCAAGCCGACCTGAGATAGCCCGCCGCCAAGTACGATGACATCCGGATCCAGCACGTTGATGACAACCGAGAGCGCCGCCGCCAGCTGCCATTGGTGCAGTTCCAGCGCCGCTGCGGCCGCTGCGTCACCGGTTGCTGCCGCCGCCACGGCGGCCTCGGTGGTGGCCACCTCACAGCCCATCGCCTGAACGCTCTGCAGCAGACCCGGACCGCTCAGCCAGGTCTCGACACAGTTCGTTCGTCCGCAGTAACACTGCCGCGCCGGCATGGCCCGATGCCGCGCGAGCACGGCAGCCGGAGCCGCCGCCGGATCAGGCAGCGGGTTATGCCCCCACTCCCCGGCTATGCCGTTGGGGCCCGCCAACAGCCTGCCGTCGACCACCACTCCACCACCGACTCCCGTGCCGAGAATGACACCGAAAACCACCCGCTCCCCGGCTCCGGCCCCGTCACTGGCCTCAGAAAGGGCGAAACAGTCCGCATCGTTGGCCACCACCACTGATCGACCGAGACGGTCTGCCAGCCCCTGCGGCAGGGGCTGGCCATTGAGCCAGGTGGAGTTGCAGTTCTTCATCAGCCCGGTTTCGGGAATGACCGAGCCCGGGGCCCCCAGACCGACGCTGTCGAGGCCACCACAGGCTGCCTCGGCCCGATCATGCAGTCCGGCAATGGCGGCCAGGGTGTCGCGGTAGCTTCCCTGCGGCGCCGCGATCCGTTCACGGAAACGCTGGGAGCCGTCCGCTGCCAGCACCACGGCCTCGATCTTGGTGCCGCCAACATCCACACCGAGGTGCATCAGCGCGATTTCCCGAGCAGTTCACACAAGGCTTCGGCGCCCTCCATGACCCGCGGCCCGGGCCGGACGAACAGGTCCGGATCGAGGTCGGCCACCGGGACGCCGCGAGGCAGGTGCAGCGCCTCGGGCAAGGGCGTGCTGCTGAGATTGAGGATGAGGTCCAGATCACTACGCAACAGACGCTCGGACGACAGGCGCACCACCGGGCCGGCTGCGGCAGCGAAGGGATTGACCGCGCCGCAGCGCGCCAGCAGATCGTCGACGAAGTGATCCCGCGACAGCGTCAACAAGGGCGAGCCGGAGATCAAGGGCAGCACCCGCAGCGTTCGCTCTCCCGATCCCGAGGAGAGCGCCGCCATACGCTGCCCGAACGCCTCCGCAACCCCCACGTCGCCGCCGAAGGCTTCCGCCAGAACCCGAAGTTCCCGCTCGACTTCCGGCAGCGACCGGGGCTCGGACACGTAGACGGGAACTCCGAACCCCTCCAGGCGTGCCAGGCGCTCCGGCGTCAACGCGCCTCCCCAGGCCAGAATCAGATCGGGTCGCAGCGCAGTCAGTGACTCCCACGACAGGGCAAAGGCATCGCCCACCCGGGGCACTTGCCGCGCGGCAGGCGGATAGTCGGTGAAGGACACCGCCGCAACGACGCGCTCTCCCATGCCGAGAGCGAACAGGCTCTCGGCAAGATGCGGTGCCAGCGCGGCGATGCGCTCCGGGCGCCCCTCGATGCGCAGGTCTCGGCCCCAACCATCCTCTATGGCGGCCGCTTCCACCAGGGCAGCAAGGGCTCCGAACATCAGCGGCAGAAGCCATTTCATTGGTTGAGCTCCTGCTCGAGCCGGGCCCATTCGAAGGCCGGGCCGGGATCCGTCTTGCGACCCGGGGCAATGTGGCAATGGCCGACCAGGGCATCGGACGTCAGGCTCGGATAGGCCTCCCAGAGTGCCCGAATCACAGCCGTCAGACTCTGGTACTGGGCGTCCGTGTAGGGCGTGAGGTCCGTGCCTTCGAGTTCGATACCGATGGAGAAGTCATTGCAGCGCTCACGACCGCGCCAGCAGGAGATTCCTGCATGCCAGGCACGGCGATCGAAGGGCACGTACTGGGTGACGGCCCCGGCACGGTCGATGAGCAGATGGGACGACACCCTGACCTCGCACAGCTCCGCCAGGGCGGAGTTCCGCACAGGATCGATCCGATTGCAGAACAGATCATCCACCAGCCCGGTGCCAAACTGACCAGGCGGCAAACTGATGCCGTGAATGACGACGAGTTCAGGAACAGTGCCCGGCGGACGTTCATCCTGGTTCGGGGACGCGCAGCGACGGGCCCCCGCCAACTGCTGCTCGACCACTCGCCAGCGCAACCTGGCCTTCATGCCGTCATGCTCGATACCGTCCAAGGGTCTTTCACCCGATTCGCCACGCCCAGGGCAACGAAACGCCGCGGAGAGCCTATCATGCGCCCTGCAACCGGGGCAGGATGCGCGCCTGGAACGCAGCTCTCAGAGATTCGCCGCTGTGGCTGCGGATCGACCGGACCCGAGGAGGCCGAGCACCATGTTCGAACACCCACTCTCAGACGCCGCCGTGATCGCCGATGTTCACGCCGCCCTGATCGAGGACGTCGGCGACGGTGACCTCACTGCGCAACTGATACCGGCCGCCACCCGAGGAATCGCGGACATCATCACTCGGGAGGACGGCATGTTCTGTGGACGGCCCTGGGTCGACGCCACCTTCGCCGCCCTCGACCCCGACCTGACGCTGCAATGGCAGGTGACCGACGGCGACCCGGTCAAGGCGGGCCAGCGCCTGCTGACCCTTAAGGGCGCAGCCCGGACCATCCTTACCGGCGAAAGGACGGCACTGAACTTCATCCAACTTCTTTCGGGAACCGCCACCACGGCAAGGCAGTACGCCGATCGCATCGGGCCCGACGCCAAGCTGAAGCTGCTCGACACCCGCAAGACCCTGCCCGGACTGCGCGAGGCCCAGAAGTATGCCGTGCGCTGCGGGGGCTGCTACAACCACCGCATGGGTCTTTTCGATGCCTTTCTCATCAAGGAGAACCACATCGCCGCGGCCGGCTCCATCGGGGCCGCCGTCGCCGCCGCCCGCAGGCAGGCGCCGGATCGCAAGGTCGAGGTGGAAGTTGAAACTCTAGAGGAACTCGACGCCGCGCTGACCGCCGGGGCCGACATCATCATGCTCGACGAGTTCGACCTCGACAGCATGCAGGAAGCGGTGTCGAGGGTCGCCGGCCGCGCCCTGCTGGAGGCCTCCGGCAGTATCGACGGCGACCGCCTCGGCGCCATCGCCGCCACCGGGGTAGACTATGTGTCCATCGGCGCGCTGACCAAGCACGTCCGCGCCATGGACCTGTCGCTGCGCATGCGCAGTTGAGCGACACCATCCGCAACCAACCGAAGACCGAGGACAGCATGCAGGGCCGACACCCCGAAGACCCCAGCGAGCAGCCATCGAACGAAGAACCTGAGAAGCAGTTCCATCCCTGGCGCCTGCTCGGCATCATCGGCGTGGTCCTGCTGCTGCTGGTCGCAGCTTCGGCGCTGGTGGATGTGATGGTGCTGGGCTGGTGACTCTCAGCGACGACGATCCAGAATACGCTGGGTGAACGGATACTCCACAAAAGACCGGCACCGCGAGACCTGCGGCGAATCAACCAGCAGCGCCCGGGGAATCATGTTGAAGAACGATTCGGTGTCCTGCTGATCCCTCGTCGTCATATACACACAGTATTCGAGCCATTGTGGCACCAACGCTCCCGCTTCCTGCTCCCAGCGACCCGCTGCGTCCAACTGACGAGCCAATTCCAGCCACAGTCCGGGCGCAAGCGGGTTGCGCTCCAATGCCTCCTCGAGGAGGCGCTGGCGAACCCTGAGATCAATGCGACCAGTAGCCGCCAGAAAGCGTACATAAGCGATATCGAAATCAGCCTGCCAGGGTTGCGCCGATCTGGCCTCGTTGAAACCCGCGACGGCCTGCTCAGCGAGCTGAGCTCTGGTCTCACCCTCGGCATGGAAGTAGAGCTGCGCAGCCCAGCTCGCTTGCATGAACGAGGGAACACCATGGCCGAGGCCGAAGCTACGTAATCGATCCGACCAGACGAAGTGCTGTTCATCCGTCAATCTGATCGCGAGCCTGCCCGGAAGCAGGTCATGTTCGCGCAAGACTGCCCAGGTTAATCCATGGGCGACCGCCGGCAGCCACAACAGAATTGCGGCCGCCGCGAACACCCCGGACCACCAGCGTCCTGGCGCTGAACTTCGCACCGCAACTTCGGGACATCGGTGACTCGCCGGCTGCTGGGCAGCACTGCAGCAGATCACCAGTGACGCCACCACAATGTTCAGGAGAGTGGGATCGTAAAGCGGAAAATTGATGATGGCGTGGACAAGAATCAGACCCGCCATGACTCCTGACACCAACCCGATTTGCAGGTCCCAAGGCGGTCGTTCTGACGCCCATCGACGCCGCGCCAGCGTCAGGAATGCCACCAGGAAGACACCCAGGACACACAACAGGAGGAGCACGAAGGGCAGGCCCGCTTCGAACGCGAGCTGCAACCAGTCGTTGTGTACAAAAGTTCCGTCGGACCGGTCAGTGGGTGGGCGCAACGGCGGATAGATCACAGCAAAACTATTGAGCCCGGTCCCGGTAGCCCAACCTTGGGCAAGCAACTGCCAGGCAACGCCCCACAGCCCGAAGCGCTGACTGAAGGCTGACTCAGCGGAGCTGCCGCGGAACCTGTCGATATCTGCAAGGCTCGTGCTGGCACCGAAGTGGAAGCGATCCGGGTCCAACCCGGCCAGGCCGAAGACCAGGACCACCAGCAGTGCAAGCATGGTCATCCAAGGCTGCTTCAAGGCCAAACCAACAGCCAGGATGCCCACGGGAAGCGCCAGCATGATCGCGCGTGCCTCCAGCCCCTGCTGCAGAGCAATCGCGACAAACACTACCCAGCCGCCCAGAAGGGCCGCAGCCACAACAGGGAGCCAGGCACCTATCCGGAGCATAGACGCTTGAGCGAAAGCCCAGCCCAACATAAGCAGGAACGTCATGAGGGCCAGCCGATCGGCCAGGATGTTAGGATCAAGCTCTACGGCCCAGTAGCCGTAAACGCTTTGCAGTGCCTCCCAGCTATGCCAGGCCGCGACCACTGCCCCAGGCGTTAGCAGGGCGAAGAGCAGCGCTCCGGCCCAGCCATTGCGCCATGCGATACGGGCTACTGGAACCAGGCAAAGTGCCGACCACCAGACCCAGGTGGAGTAGAGCCCCCGCGCAGGCGCAACGCTGCCGAACTGGACGAAGCCCAGCCAGAGGGCTGCCGCGAGCGCGACACCCAGAAAAGGAAGCTCGCTCCGCCTGTCGGAGCTGACCTGCAATTCCCGAAGCGCTATTCCTGCTGCAGCGAGGAGCAGCAGTGCGCCCCAGAGAACATGGACAAAGTCAGCCTCGAAATAGTAGGCCCGCGCCACCAAAGCCTGGGCCAGAAAGACGAAGCTCGTGAGGAGGAAGCGGGAATGACGCACACCGGTGCTGGGCGATGGGGCGGTACCAACTCGGGATTCAGTCATTGCCGACAGCCCTGTGGTGACGAGCCACTGCGTACTACAAGCTGGACAGCACCAGAGCGGCTTTGGAAACCTGGTGCCGGAACGCGGAATCGAACCGCGGACCTACTGATTACGAATCAGTTGCTCTACCGACTGAGCTATTCCGGCGCGAGGCGCGCGAGAATATACGTCGGCGAAAACCGACGCAACCCGCAAAGTCAGGGGAAGGTCCGGGTCACCGTAGAGCCGGCCGAGTCGGTCGCTTCCACGACGTAACTATTGCCATCGAGGGTGACGACATAGGTCGCTCCAGTGCCGTCTGATTCAGGCCGCCAGCCGATGGGCGTGTCCGCCGGTGCGTCGGGATCCCAGGTAAACGCCGCGTAACTGCCTGTCCGGAGACGAAAGTCCTCTTGGAAGATGCGCATCGTGCTGATGTTGTGCAGCAGCACGCCTTCTCTGGCGGTCTCCAGGTAGCTGTTGTACGCCGGAATCGCGATTGCGGCGAGGACCGCAATGATCGCCACTGCTATCATCAGTTCTATCAGAGAAAAGCCGCGCTTGAACCGGGTCATGTCTGATTTTTCCTAACGGCGGACCACCAAACGGACAGACGGAGTGATGTTAGCATCCCTCCGCCTGTCCCCTGAGACAAAAAGTCCCGTGGTCGCAACCGGGCCGGAATCAAATGTTCCTGAATTCGATACGACGCTGGAAGGAATTCGTGGCCGCACCATCATTCATGCCACGGTAGTTCGGGCGGGTGACCGTGTACTCGATGGTGGCGTCAGTCGCCCCATTATCCGCAATGCCGACCACACCGCCGTCGTCGTCCGCAGCAGCAGCATAGGGCTCTCCACCACCCGGTGCAGCGCCGCCCGAAGCGTTGAGCTGAGTGACGATCTCCGCAGCCGTCGGAATGTCCCCGGCCACGTTTCTGCCTCGGATGGCGGCATTGGCTTGAATCCGGCGCAGTTCGTTCTCGATGTAGCGAGACGCCTGCTCAAAATGGTTAGTGACCTTGGCCATATTCGCGTTGGTGATGTAGTTCTGGTACGCCGGCAGCGCGACGGCCGCCAGGATGCCGATGATCGCAACCACGATCATCAGTTCGATGAGCGTAAAGCCCTTCTGATTCGTCTTCATCGGATGACTCCATTGTCCCGCGGGTGAACTTGATGTTCGGGCCCGGAGCCCCTGCTCCTGACCAGCAATACTTACGGCAGCAAACCGTGTGCCACACCACGAAACGCAATTAAGACACTGATTTAAAAACAAAATAGATCAGATACCCGAGTGACGCTGGACGTCACCCCAAATGGCATACTGCCCCTGGGCGTCACTCCCGCGTCCAAAAGTGACCTTTTGCGTCACTTTCTGACCCAGCGCTGCTGGCTCGGCCCACGGAAGGGTTCAATTGCAGATCTCCAGGGCGATGCCCAAGGCCGCATGCCCAGTCGACAAGCGCCCGTGGCGATGGCTAAACTCGACTAAACGCCTGATTCGCGTGGGACTTCCCCGTTGTCCAGGCTCTCCCTCCCGGTGACGCGAGCGACCATGGCATCTGAAACCCTCCCGCTGAGCGGTCTTGCCCGACGTCTGGTGCAGGATGGCATCCTCACTGCCGACGCGGCCCAGACCGCAGCTGAGGAAGCACGCAAGGCCAAGCTGCCCTTCGTCAGCCATCTCGTCCAGCAGGGCGTGGCCAGCGGTCAGGCCATCGCCAGTTCGGCGTCGCTGGAGTTCGGCGTGCCACTGTTCGATCTCGACTGCATCGACCCGGAAGCCATCCCGAAGGATCTGGTGGCCGACAAACTGATCAAGGCCCACCATGCCCTGCCGCTGGTGCGCCGGGGCGTACGCCTGTTCGTGGCGGTGTCGGATCCCACCAACCTGCAGGGACTCGACGAGATCAAGTTCCAGACCGGCGTCAACACCGAGCCGGTGCTGGTGGAGGAAGACAAGCTCGCAGCGATGATCGAAAGGCACCTCTCCAAGCAGGAGGAGGACGCCTTCGGTGATCTCGACGACGCCGACCTCGAAGATCTCGATCTCGAGGCCGTAGACGACGACAGGAAGGACGAGGTCGATGCCAGCAAGGGCGCCGACGAGACCCCCATCGTCCGCTTCGTCAACAAGATGCTGCTCGACGCCATCAAGGGTGGTTCCTCGGACATCCACTTCGAACCCTACGAGAAGGCCTATCGGGTCCGCTTCCGCACCGACGGCATCCTGCACGAGGTGGCCAAGCCTCCGGTGACCCTGGGGGTTCGCCTCTCGGCCCGCCTCAAGGTCATGTCGCAGATGGACATCTCGGAACGGCGCATCCCCCAGGATGGCCGCATCAAGATGAAGATCTCCAAGAACCGGGCCATCGACTTCCGCGTCAACACGCTTCCCACCCTGTTCGGTGAGAAGGTGGTGCTGCGGATTCTCGATCCGTCCAGCGCGAAGATGGGCATCGACGCCCTCGGTTACGAGGAGGACCAGAAGAAGCTCTACATGGACGCCCTCGAATCGCCCCAGGGCATGATCCTGGTCACCGGCCCCACCGGTTCCGGCAAGACCGTGTCGCTGTACACCGGCCTGAACATCCTCAATACCACCGAGCGCAACATCGCCACGGCCGAGGATCCGGTGGAGATCAACCTCGAAGGGATCAACCAGGTCAACGTCAACGCCAAGGTCGGCCTCGACTTCGCCGCCGCGCTGCGTTCCTTCCTGCGCCAGGATCCCGACATCGTCATGGTCGGTGAGATCCGCGACCTCGAGACCGCGAACATCGCCATCAAGGCGGCCCAGACCGGCCACATGGTGCTCTCCACGCTGCACACCAACTCGGCACCGGAGACCCTCACCCGCCTGCGCAACATGGGCGTGCCGTCGTTCAACATTGCCACTTCGGTGAACCTGATCATTGCCCAACGTCTGGCACGGCGGTTGTGCAACTACTGCAAGCAGCGCCAGGAAGTCCCGCGGGAGGCCCTCATCGAACTCGGTTTCCACGAAAACGAAGTGGACGGCATGGAACTCTACGAGCCCAACCCCAAGGGCTGCGACAAATGCAGCGCCGGGTACAAGGGCCGGGTCGGAATCTACGAAGTGGTGAAGATCACCAAGGCCCTGCAGCGGATCATCATGGAAGACGGAAATGCGATCGAGATCGCAGAAGCTGCCAAGGCCGAGGGTTTCAATGATCTGCATCGGTCGGGCCTGGTCAAGGCCAAGCAGGGTGTGACCAGCCTCGCCGAGGTCAACCGCGTGACCATGGGTCACTGACAGTCAACGCAAGGATCCGGGTGATGGCCGAAAGCGCCGTTTTCAACTACGAGGGCACCGACCGCTCCGGCAAGAAGACCAAGGGCGAAATCAACGGCGTCAATCCCCAGGCCGTGAAGGCCGAACTGCGCAAGCAGGGCATCAACGCCACCAAGGTCAAGAAGAAGAGCGCCGGATTCAAGCTGCCCGGCATGGGCGGCAAGATCAAACCCAGCGACATCGCCCTGTTCAGCCGCCAGATGGCCACCATGATGAAGGCCGGCGTACCGCTGGTGCAGTCCTTCGACATCGTCGCCGACGGCCTCGACAATCCGAAGATGCGCGAACTGGTGCATCAGATCCGCGACGACGTCTCCTCAGGCAACTCGTTTGCCAGTTCCATCCGCAAACGTCCGGACGAGTTCGACGAGCTGTACTGCAATCTGGTGGACTCGGGCGAGCAGTCCGGATCCCTGGAAACCATGCTCGACCGGATCGCCACCTACAAGGAGAAGACCGAGGCCCTGAAGGGCAAGATCAAGAGCGCCATGACCTATCCCATCGCGGTGATCGTCATCGCCTTCGTGGTGTCGGGCATCCTGCTGATCAAGGTCGTGCCCCAGTTCGAAGAGATCTTTGCCGGCTTCGGGGCAGAGCTGCCGGCCTTCACCCAGTGGGTGATCGGTTTGTCCGAACTGGCCCAGGCTTACTGGTTCGTTGCCGTCATCGCCGTCGGACTGTTCATCTGGGGCTTCGGGCAAGGCATGAAGCGTTCCGTGAAGCTGCGCAACAGCGTCGATCGCGCCCTGCTCAAGGCGCCGGTCGCCGGCGACATCATCATGAAGTCCTCCGTTGCCCGGTTTGCACGCACCCTCTCCACCACCTTTGCCGCTGGTGTGCCGCTGGTGGATGCGCTGAAGTCCGTATCCGGCGCCACCGGCAATGTGGTGTTCCGCGATGCGGTGGACAAGATCGCCTACGAAGTGGAGGGCGGGACGCAGCTCACCTTCGCCATGCGTGCCACCGGGGTGTGGCCGAACATGGTGATCCAGATGGTGTCCATCGGCGAGGAGTCCGGTGCCCTCGACGAAATGCTCGACAAGGCCGCCACCTACTTCGAGGAGGAGGTGGACGCCGCCGTGGATAGCCTCACCAGCCTCATGGAACCCATGATCATGTCCATCCTCGGGGTGCTGGTGGGCGGCCTGATCATCGCCATGTACCTGCCGATCTTCCAGCTCGGCGCCGTGGTCGGCTGATGGTGGCATCGAAGGACACGAATCGAGGCCTGCCCATTCCTGCTCTGACAACGTGATGGAGACCGCTCCTGCCTGGATCGCCGGCATGCCTGTCTGGCTGTACTGGAGTGCGGCGGTCTGGCTGGGTGCCTGTGTCGGCAGCTTTCTCAACGTGGTGGTCTACCGGCTGCCGGTGATGATGCAGCGCGAGGAATCGGCCTGGGCGCGGGAGGCGCTGGAACTCGAGCCGGCCGACACGGCCGACGCCGAGCCCTTCAATCTGGTCGTTCCGCGATCCCGCTGTCCTCACTGCGGACATCAGATCCGTGCCTTCGAGAACATTCCGGTCCTCGGCTGGCTGCTGCTGCGTGGGCGCTGCTCCAACTGCGCAAGCCCCATCGCCCTGCGTTATCCGATCGTGGAGTTCTCCACCGCCCTGGCCACCTGCGCCGTCCTGGCTGTCTTCGGCCCCACCTGGGCCGCGGTCTGGGCGCTGGCCTTCACCTGGGCATTGATCGCCCTCGCCCTCATCGATCTCGACACCCAGCTGCTGCCCGACAGCATCGTCCTGCCGCTCCTGTGGCTGGGCCTGCTGGTCAATGTCGGCGGGATGTTCACGAGCCTGCCCGAGGCGGTGGTGGGTGCCGCCATCGGCTACGGAGTGCTCTGGTCGCTGTACTGGGCATTCCGGTTACTCACCGGCAAGGAAGGCATGGGCTACGGCGACTTCAAACTGATGGGGGCCATGGGCGCCTGGCTGGGCTGGCCGGCGCTGCCGGGCGTCGTGCTGCTGGCCTCCCTGACAGGCATCATCGCCGCCGTGGCCTTGATGCTGAGCGGCAAGATGCAGCGGGAAACACCCATGCCCTTCGGGCCCTTCATCGCCGCTGCCGGCTGGCTGGCCATGCTGCTGACGGGCGCGCCGCTCACCCTTGTCTCGATCTGATCGCGACCGCACCGGTACACTGCGCCACTTCCAATCCGACAGGACATCCGAACATGCTCGTCATCGGCATCACCGGCGGCATAGGCAGCGGCAAGACAGCCGTATCTGATCGCTTCGCAGCCCGCGGCATCGTCGTCGTGGACGCTGACCTCGCATCCAGAGTGGTCGTGGAACCCGGACGCCCGGCTCTCGATGCCATCCGCGAACACTTCGGCGAAGGCGTCATCAACCCGGACGGCAGCCTCGATCGCGCCGCCCTGCGCAGCAAAGTGTTCGCGGACCCCGCCGAGCGCCGCTGGCTGGAACAGCTGCTGCATCCCTTGATCGGTGAAGAGATCAGGAACGGCCTGGAGACCGCAGCATCGCCCTACGCCGTGCTGGTGTCGCCGCTGTTGTTCGAAGCAGGCCAGGTGTCCCTGGTCGATCGCGTCCTGGTGGTGGATGTCCCCGAGGATCTGCAGGTGGAGCGCACTGCCGCCCGCGACGGCAACAGCGCCGAGCAGGTCCGCGCCATCATGGCCGCCCAGGCTGATCGCAGCACCCGCCTGGCCAGGGCCGATGACGTCATCGTCAACGACCGCGGCCTCGATGAACTCGATGCCGCCGTCGAAGCACTGCATCAGCGCTATCTGGAACTGGCCCAGGCCCGGAGCGTGCCATGACCCCAGCCGACAAGCCCATCCACATCGTCCGCTGCCCCACCTGCAAGCGCTCCGTTCCCTGGCTTCCGGAGAGTCGCTACCGGCCGTTCTGCTCTGAACGCTGCCAGCTCATCGACCTCGGCGCCTGGGCCGACGGCCAGCACGCCATTCCCGGCGACCCCCAGTGGGCCGACGACGGTGGTGACGACCCGGACGCGCGCTGAGCGCGACCGCCGCCAGCCGCCAACCTCGGGGACCAATGTGGGCGTACTGCGCAGCGCCACTGGCGGGCCAAGCGCAGGGGAGCCCTGGCGCACCTGCACGTCACAGCGATCAGCCCGCGGCCAGGATCCGGTCAATGCGGTCGCGGTAGGTGCGGCTCATCTTCAAGCGCGTTCCGCAGGTCAGGGTGAGGAAGAACTCGCCATTGATGTGGGAACCCACTTTCACCACACGCTCGATGTTGACGATGGTCGAGCGGTGAATGCGGGCGAAGCGCTCCGGGTCGAGCTGCCGTTCCAGTGCCTTCATGGTGCTGCGCATGACGTGGGTCTGGCCGCAGGCATGCACACACATGTAGTCACCTGCCGCGTCCACCCAGTCGATGTCCGCCATGGGGACCAGCGCCACCTCACTGCCATCCCGTATCGTCAGCCGCGCGGCGCCCCGATCGCGCTGCGGGGGCGTTTCCTCCAGCCAGGCGGTGAGCTCGCCCTGTTCCGCTCCCTCTATGCGCTGCAGCAGAGCCAGCAGCCGCACCTTGTCCTCGGCTGCCGCGCGTTCGTCGAGGGCCTGGCGTGCCCGCTCGACGGCCGCATCCAGGCGCTCACCATCCACCGGCTTGAGCAGATAATCGATGGCGTGCAACTCGAACGCCTCCACTGCAAAGCGGTCGTAGGCGGTGACGAAGACCACCAGCGGCATCGCATCGGCCTGAATCTGTCGCACCACCTCCATGCCATCCATGCCCGGCATGCGAATGTCCAGGAACATCAGGTCCGGAAGGTGCACTCCTACGGCCGCCAGGGCCTCCCGGCCGTTGCCGCATTCGGCCACCACCTCGATGTCCGGGTGCGCTCCCAGACGCAACCGCAAACCGCGCCGCGCCAGCGGCTCGTCGTCCACGATCACCACGCTCAGCTTGCGCTCGCCCATCACCGCCCTCCTTCGGCTCCGGGCTCGAGCCCGGTAGCAGGCATGCGTACCACCACCTTCAGGCCACCGGAGGGCACCGACTCCAGACGAAGCTCCTGCCGCTCACCGTGGACCTGCAGCAGTCGATCGCGGATGTTCGCGAGTCCGACGCCCCGGCTGCCCGAGCCGATCGTGAAACCGGGTTCCAGCCCCGGACCGTCATCCTCCACTTCGAGTTCCACCCAGCCGCTCCGAATCCGGCCACGTATGATGATCCGCCCGCCTGCCTCACTGCGGGCCACGGCGTACTTCACCGCATTCTCCACCAGCGGCTGCAGCAGAAGTCCGGGCAGCAGGGCGCTGCGCGCCTCGTCTTCGATCTCGAAGCGCACTTCGAGACGTTCCTCGAAGCGGGCCTGCTCGATGTCCAGATACATTCGGAGCGCCCCAACTTCCTGCTCCAGCGGCACCAGCTGAGAAGGATCGTTGTCCAGGGAATAGCGCAGGAAACTCGACAGGCGGTTGACCATGAGGTCGGCCCTGCGGCTGTCCTGCTCGAGGATCAGGGTGGAAATGGCATTCAGGGTGTTGAAGAGAAAATGCGGATTGAGCTGATAGCGCAGCATGCGCAACTGGGCCTCACGCGCGTTGGCGATGGCGCCCAGCGCCCGGTCGCGCTCGATCAGCAGCATCCGGTAGTACTTGATGCCGAAGTAGAGCCCACTCCAGCAAAGGATGATGTAGAAGGACGACAGGGTGCCGCGGAAGTATCCCGTCCAACCCTGGGTGCGGATCCTCTCCATATCGAGCAGCGGCCCGTAGAACTCGAATAGGGCGACGTTCTTGCTGACTTGCCACAGCGCCGCGATCAGATAGGAACCCATCAGGCAGCTGAGAACCCGCAGCCAGACCGGTTGATTCCACACCGTCTGATAGACCTCTCGCAGCACCGCCGTCAGCAGCATTCCGGTCACCATGCCCATGAGCACAGCGAGGTTGTAGGCGGGCTGCATGCCCCAGTAAACGCCGGAGGCAATCCAGGACGCCGCCCAACCGCCCCAACCGATGCCCTGCAGCGCCCAGAACTGGAACGACGGCAGATGCATGTAGTGGGGCAGCCCGACCCATGCCGCCCGCGACGCCAGAGGCTGATCGCCAAGAGGGAGTTCCGTGACACGCTTTGAGGCCGTGCTGGTCATGGCCCCATTCTAGGCCAGGAACGAACCGTGGCGCCGCGTTCTGTCGCAGCAGGCGCTCGCCTCAGCCCGCCTTCGCATCCTTCCGGCGCGCTGCCGGGCGGAACCGGATGGGCATGGTCCGCGGTCCTGAAATGAAGTTGGATGCCAGCCACTCGGGTTCGGCGGCGAGCTCAATGTCCTGCATCCGGGTCAGCACCTCCCTCAGCAGCGCATCAATCTCGATGCGCGCCACGTGCTGGCCGAGGCAGATATGGGTGCCACCGCCGAAGGCGACATGGCGATTCGGGCGCCGGGTGATGTCGAACTGCTCCGCTGCAGCGAAGGCATCGTGATCACGGTTGGCGGCACCGTAGTACATCACCACCTTGTCGCCCGCAGCGATGCGCTGCCCTGCGATTCGCGTCGGTTGCCGCGCCGTCCGCCGCATGTAGATGACGGGGCTCACCCAGCGCAGCAGCTCGTCGCGCGCACCCGCCAGATAGCGCTCCGGATCAGCCGCCACCTGCGCGAGCTGCTGCGGGTGCTCGAGCAACGCGAGCATGCCCGCGCCGACGAGATTGCGGGTCGTATCGCCTCCGGCATCAATCAGCAGCAGAAAGAACAGCAGAAAATCGGTGTCGTCGAGGCGTTTGCCATCCACCTCCGCATGCAGCAGGCGACTGGCCAGATCGTCGGTAGGTCGCGCGCGCTTCTGTGCAATGACACCCATTGCGTATTCGAACATGCGCCGGACGGCTTCCGCCTGGGCACCCTCCGGCAGGGCTTCGGGGGCCGTATGGATGACCTCCGTGAGTTCATAGAGTTTGCGGCCATCGTCCAGGGGCAGGCCCAGCAGCTTTGCGATCACGTAGGACGGCATCTCACCGGCGATATCAGCGACGAAGTCACAGCTGCCCTGCTCGATGACCGCGTCGACGATCTGCCGCGCGAAGTCGTCGATCCAGGGCGACATGGCGTGGGCAGGCGCCTGGGTGAACTCCCGGCTGATGAGCTTGCGGTACTCGGTGTGCTGAGGCGGGTCCATCATCAGCATCATCTTGTGATCGCCAAAATCGAACCCGGAGCCCGGATCGGGATCACGGATCATGATGGTCGGTTCAGAGGAAAACGTCGCCGAGTCCCGCCCCACCGCACGAACGTCCTCATAGCGGGTGATGGCCCAGAAGCCGGGGCCGTCGGGTTCCGGATGGAAATAGGCCGGCGCCTGCTCCCGCAGCCAGCGAAACTGCTGATGAGGCTGACCCCCGGCAAAACGGGCGGGATCGAGAAGGTCGATGTCCATCAGCACTGCTCCCTGCATATCAACAAGGTCGTCTCGATACCGGATCGAGCACCACCCGTGGAGCGTTGTTGGCCGCTTCGAAGCGGGCCCTCAAGTGCTCCGGTATGGGCCGCGAACGATGATCGCCGATGCCGGCGCAGACCCAGACCACTTCGCCGCTGTTGCGTGGCCGGTCTTCGCCCTCTGCAAACAGCGCCACGTCAAAGCTGATGCTCGAACGGCCGATGCGCCCCACTCGAACATGAACCTCGATCAACTCATCGAGACGCACCGGAGCGTGGTAGTCGATGAGGTTGCGTACCGTATGAAAGTCCACGGCGCTGTCGGGATCGCGCGCTTCGCCGTAAACAATGCCGGCGTGGCGGAAGAACTCGGCTAGGGCCGTGTCGTAGTAGGTGAGGTAATGGGCGTTGAAGACGATCAGCTGGCCGTCGATCTCCGAGTAGCGCACCCGGAACTGGCAGGCGAAGGGATAATCCAGGGGTCCCGTCCCGGCCCGGGCCTCAGCACTCATGATGCTGCCCATGCGGTCCGTGGCCGGAACGGATCACGAGCACCATATCCATCGCAGCGGGCCTGAGTGCCGACTCAGGCATTGCGGGCCATCAATCCGCCATCGACCGGGATCACGGCACCCGTGATGTAGGACGCTGCCGGCATGCAAAGTGACACGGTGATCTGGGCCACCTCCTCCGGTTCGCCATAGCGCTTCAAGGCCGTCCGGCGCTTGGCGAAAATGATCTTGTGTTCATCGGGGATCGCCTGGGTCATGCCGGTCCGAATCGGCCCCGGGCAGATGCAGTTGACCGTGATGCCTTCCGGCCCGAGTTCCACCGCCAGCGAACGCGTGAGGCCCGTGACACCGGTCTTGGCGGCCGTGTAAGGACTTCCCATGGGCGTCGCACCCAGGCCTTCCGTGGAGGCGATGTTGACGATGCGCGCCGCATCGGACTTGCGCAACCATGGCAGCGCTGCACGCACGGCGCGCACGTGGGCGGTCAGCAGGACTGAAATGTGTCGATCCCAGATCGCCATGTAGTTGTCCGCGTCAATGGCCGTGAACGTGGAGATCCCGGCATTGTTGATGAGGATGTCCAGACCGCCGAACTGCTCCACTACATCCGCAAACACGCGGTTGATTTCCGTCCCGTCCGAGACGTCGAGGCGCCAGGCATGGGCGGTGCCGCCATTGTCGTTGATCTCTTCGACCACCGCCTGCAGCGCTTCCTCGTTGAGGTCCATGGCCGCCACCTTGGCGCCTTCGTCAGCGAGCAGCTGAGCCGTGGCACGCCCCATGCCGCTGGCCGCGCCGGTGACAATGGCGACGCGCCCCGCAATAGAGCGATCGAGTTGGGTCAGTCTGGGCATGTCATCTCCTGGTTTGGATGATTGTATGTTTCGAGCAGGTCAGCGTTCTGCACTGCCCACTTTGACCGGCAGCCAACCAAATCGAGCAATGGCCGGCACACGCTCACGGCCCGGTCGCAACGCCACGGCAGTGTTCCACAACTCTCCCTCGAGGCGAATCACGGAGTCGAGGCAACTTCCGACCGACCCGCCCTGTCCACCCCCCGAACTCTCTGATGAATCATACGACAACTATATGATTTCGAATTAACTTTTCAGATTGGAACACGCCCTTGTGGGCGCATGCTGCCAGGAGCAGCGTGCGTCGCCCGCAGGGCGCCCCGTAGGGGGGGCGGACCATGGATGGTCCGCAACAGAGCCCTGTTCGCGCAGCGAATGGGCCGACTGCGAGGCGTTGTGCCGAAGCTGAAGGCACCGGCTTCGCTGAACCTCATGCCAATCGCCGCATCGCCCTGCGGGCGCTAGCGCTCTGTTGCGCGCCTTCCATGGCGCGCCCCGCTTCGCGGCGCACTGCGTGCGACGCATTTCGCTCCCGTCGAAATGCGCCCACAGTCAGCGGATCGCACTGTCCTTCCGGCACTGCGTGAACAAAGGTTCTTGGCGTACTGCCACGAAGTCTGTCGATTCGTGCTGTCGCGTCCGGCCGGCGTGAAGATTTCATCCTCGTGAAGATTGATCGAACCACGCCACGGCTTCAGGCATCGACCGGAACACCCCCCGATCGCGCGGTACGCGCATGCCGGCGAGGGTGGTGAACATGCGTACAATGCCGAAGGCGAGTTCATCGGCCACCACATAGACCACCCGTTTGGGTCCGCTATCAGCGCGGTGGCGCAGCCCCTGAACGATGCGCTGAACTTCTTCCCGGGACAAGCCGCTGAGATCCAATTCGGACAGATCGAAGATCACTTGGCAGTCAGCGCTGTAAGCGGGGATGTCATTGAGTTCGGCCAGCCATGCCCGCACCGCGTCCGCAGTCACCGGCCCGACCGGACGGAGCACGAGCACTCCGGGATAAGAATCCTCGTCGATGATCATACAGCCGCTTCGGGGCCCTGCCGGTTCGAAGCCTCAACCGTACCTCTTTCGGCAGCACTCCTGCCACAATGTGCTGCTGGCCTTGGGCTGCCGACCTGCTGTTCTCAAGCGCCGGCCTCGCCCTCTGCATCTTCGGCTTCGTCCAGATAACCGTCGATGACCGGGTCCCATTCCGGATGATTCTCATCGAAGGGCGTGATGAAGTGCACCGAACGCCCATAGGGCAGGTCCTGCCTGTACCGCAGCCGGGGCGCCAGCTCACGGAGGTCTGCCACCACATTACAGGCCCAGGGGTCGCTGCGGCTGTAGCCGTTGCTTGGATCGGCGATGATGGCCAGCTGATCCAGGCACCAGAAGAAGGTTTCCTCCCCCGGCAGCCAGGGCCTCAAGTCGGGGCGTGGTCCCTCCACCTGTTCGAGTACCTCTTCGACTTCCCAGATGAAGGCATCCACCTCGGAGTTGCAGATCAGGGCCGGCGTGGCGTTGTCGAGGTAGTGCAGCAGACGCGGCACCTGTTCTTCGAGAAATCGTTCCATCTTCATGTCGGTCACCTCCTGCAGGACATTTCATGCCCGGCCGCCCGTGAACAGAAGAGGACATTGGCGCTCCCGGATGTGCGTCACCGCCCCGGTCTGCTGTAGGTTCAGTGCCTGCTGGCGGCTGCGCTTGACGCCAGCGCCCCAGTGCAGGTCAATGCCCGGGCGAGCCCGAGTCGGGAGATTCACCTGGGCAGGCTCCGCAGCGCCGGATCTCCCTGACCGGGCCTCCCTGACCGGGCCCGCGCAGCTCGGGCCAGGCCGCCCACGCCAAGGAGAACAACCATGCGTCACTGCCTGCTCCTGCTCATGCTTTGTCCCTACCTTTTCGGATGCAGCGAGCGTCCCGGCGACGGTTCACAGTTGCTGATCGAGCACGTCAGTGTGGTCGCCATGGACGCGCCCAGAGTGCTTCCGGACCACAGCGTGCTGATCGAGGCAGGCGTCATCACCCACGTCGGCCCGAGCGGCAGCTTCGAAGTGCCCCAACAGGTCCCAAGGATCGACGGCCGCGGTCGCTTCCTGATGCCGGGCCTCGCCGAGATGCACGCCCATCTCCCCGGTGAGGACGACGAGCAGCACTGGCGGGACGCCATTCTCTCCCTGTTCGTCAGTCAGGGCGTGACCTTCGCCCGCAGCATGCTCGGCGCCGATGACCATCCGGCCCTGCGCGATGCCATCGCTGCCGGGCAGCGCTTCGGGCCCACTCTGCTGGTGGCCGGTCCGTTTCTCTCCGGCACCCTCGACTCCGTCGAGGAGGCCCGTACGCTTGCGCAGTCCCTGCACGACCAGGACTTTGATCTGCTGAAGATCGGTGAGGGACTTTCCCCAGAGGTCTACGCCACCCTGACCGCCGAGGCCGATCGCCTGCAGATGCCTTTTGCAGGCCATGTTCCAGACGACGTCGGTCTGCTCGACGCCCTGGCCGCCGGCCAGGCCACCGTGGACCACCTCGACAACTACGTGGAAGCCCTGCGCGGCCCCGACGCGCCCGCGGGCTACGCCCCCATCTTCGGCGCCGCCCAACTGGCACCCTACGCGGACCGCAGCCTGATCCCGCAGCTGGCTTCCGCCACCCGCGATGCGCGCACGGCCGTGGTTCCCACCATGCTGCTGTGGTCCCGCTTCTTCGGTGACGAAACGCCGTCCGAGCTCGAAGCCGCCACGCCCGAGATGCGCTACGTGCCGCCAGCGGTGGTCGACAGCTGGCAGTCTTCGCTGCGGCGTATCCGGGCCGGCTTCGACCCGGAAGCCGGCACGGAACTGATTGCCCTGCGCATCGAGACCCTCGCGGCGCTGCACCAGGCTGGTGCCTATATTCTTCTCGGCAGCGACGCGCCGCAGATCTTCAACGTGCCCGGGTTTTCCCTGCACCAGGAAATGCGCTACCTGCAGGATGAAGTCGGCCTGCCGCCCTTCGAGGTGCTCTTCAGCGCCACTCGGGCCGTGGCTGAACACGTCGGTCAGCCGGAGGCTTTCGGCACCGTCCTCCCGGGGCGGCGCGCGGATCTGATCCTGCTGCGCGACAACCCCCTCGAGGACGTGGGCCACGTCGCCAGCATCGATGGCGTCGTGCTGCGTGGCCATTGGATTCCCCGCGAGGATCTCGACGCGCGACTGCAGGCCATCGAGAACCGCTTCCGACGTCGCTGAAGCTGTGCCGCCCGTTCCCGAGCCGGCAGCACGGCGACTGGCGGACCATGGACACCTCGGCGGCCGGGCCGGATGATCAGATCTGCTGTCTGCAGAGGGAGGGCCACAGCCATGATCGAACACCACCTCGACATTCTCACTGGCGAAGGCGAGATGAACACCTTCGTCGTCCATCCTGAAGAGGATGGTCCGCATCCAGTCGTGCTCTTCTACATGGACGCCCCGGGCAAGCGCGAGGAACTCCACGACATGGCGCGCCGCATCGCCAGCGTCGGCTACTACGTCATGCTGCCCAACCTCTACTACCGAGCCACCCGCGAGTTCGAACTCGACTTCGGCTCGGAAGCAAGTCGGGAGCGCATGTTCGAGCTGATGTACGGACTCGGCAACCGCATGATCGTCCGCGACACCAGCGCCCTGCTCGAATTCGTGGACACCCAGGAGGAGGCGGACGGCGGCCGCATCGGGTGCGTCGGCTATTGCATGAGCGGCCCCTTTGCCGTGGCCGTAGCGGCCGCACACGCCGAGCGCATCGCCTGCGCCGCGTCGATCTATGGCGCCCGCCTGCTCACGGATCGCGATGATTCCCCGCACCTGACCCTGGCTCAGGTTCGCGGCGAACTCTACTTCGCCCTGGCCGAACACGATGAATGGGCTCCCCCGGAGCTGATCGGGCAGCTCGCCGAGGCCCTGCAGGCCAGCGGCGCACGCCATCGCCTGGAGTGGTATCCGGGCGCCCACCATGGGTTCGCCTTCCCGCAGCGACCCCGCATCTACCATCGCCCCAGCGCCGAGCGCCACTGGGAGAGGCTGTTCGCACTGTTTCGGCGCAACATCGGCCCCTGACGGAACCGAATTGGTGCGTATCACGCACCAATTCGACGCATTGAATACCTGTGGGTCATATTTTACGAAGTTCTTATCTCGACCCGCTTCTGATCAACCTCACGGAACTTTACTTTTTTGCCTATATTTTCAGGATATTTCCACAGTCAAATAAAATAACCACAAACGCTTGCAAAGCGCCCCATCTTGGATGTTAAATCAAACATGACCTGAGGGTGTACCGGAACGACGCAGAGTCGGTACGCAAGAGAGCCTCAGGCAGCCAAGGAGAGATGAGATGTTGAAGCAAGTTGTAGCCGGTTCTGCCGGCCTGTTGTTCCTTGCCGCCTCTGCGGCTCCGGTTCTCGCCAGTGACATCCGTTCCGCTGCCAACCTCGATCGCAACTCACTCCAGACCTGCGAGTCGGCGATCCGCAGCCAGATTCGTCCGGTCGACATTCGCGAGACCTATCACGACCGCAGCGCCAATGGCACGCACGTGATCTACGCCAATGTCCGTACGCTGGAAGATGGCAAACTCGCGAACACCCGGGTGACCTGCCAGACTTCCGTCTCAGGCCTGCGCCTGCAGGCTTTGGATACCGCCAACGGCCGCTGGGTGGAAGACAGCCTGGCTTACGGCCTCAGTCAGAACTGAAGCACCCCGCCCGGCGGCCCTGCCGCCGGGCTCCTGCTTGCAGGAAGCATCCAGACAACCACCGTCTTCTGCACGGAGTGGCCGCTCCCGCTCTGCGCGTCACAGCTGACGCAGGGGAATCCGGTCTGAACTGCCCACTGGCAACCCGAGGTTGTTGCCGTCCAGGATGCGGTCCGCACGGTAGCTCGAGCGCACCAGCGGCCCCGAGGCCACCTCGCGGAATCCACGCTCGAGCCCCCAAACCCGATAGCGGTCGAAATCCTCCGGTGGAACCCAGCGGGCTACCGGCAGGTGATTGCGGGTCGGGCGCAGGTACTGGCCCATGGTCAGGACGTCCACGTTGTGAGCCCGAAGATCGTCCATGGTGGCGCGGATCTCGTCCTCTTCCTCGCCGAGGCCCAGAATCAGGCTGGTCTTGGTGAGGACTTCAGGCCGATGGCGCTTGGCGAAGGCCAGCACGTCCAGGGTCTGCGAGTAACCGGCGCGCGGATCCCTCACCACCCTCGTGAGCCGCTCCACCGTTTCCAGGTTCTGGGCAAAGACCTCGAGGCCGGAGTCCACCACCGTCGCCACGTCGCGCTCACGACCATCGAAATCTGGCGTCAGTGCCTCCACCGCCGTCTCCGGACAGGCAGCCTTGATGGCTCGGACGCAGGCGGCATAGTGAGCGGCGCCGCCGTCTTCGAGATCGTCCCGGTCCACCGAGGTCAGCACCACATAGCGCAGCCCCATGAGCCGAACGGCTTCGGCCGCCTCAAAGGGTTCGTTCGCATCCAGCCAGCCTTTGGGGTTGCCTGTGTCCACGGCGCAAAAGCGGCAGGCCCGGGTACAGACGGAGCCCATGAGCATGATGGTGGCGGTGCCATGGTTCCAGCACTCACCCATGTTCGGACAGTGGCTCTCCTCACAGACCGTGGCAAGGCGATGGCTGCGGACAACTTCCCGAACTTCGGCAAACCGTCCGCCCGAGGGCAGACGGATACGCAGCCAGTCGGGCTTGCGCTCCACCGGGGCGGTGTCCCGCCGCTGCTTCTGCCCATTCTTGACCGCCGAATAGCCGAGCTCGGTGCGATACTTGCGCCCGGTGTCGACCTTCGGTCCGTCTACGGCTCGCGCCATGCTGCGTGGCTCCTCGGCGAAAATGCGGAAGTCATTGTACCAGTTGCCGCGTCAGCCGCCGTCGGCGGCCTGACCGCGGTGCTGCGAGAAGAACCCGGGATCGAGCAGTTCACCGGTGCTGTAGTCCAGGGCCGGATAGGCCAGGCCATGGCGCTGACAATACGCCGCCAGCTGCGGCTCGCCCCATTCGAAGAACAGGGTTCGCCAGGTCGCATCATCAAGCCGCCGTTCATCGTAGAACCCGGCTGCAGCCCGCTGCCTGTGGGCCTCGGCCAGCAGAATCGCCGCCGCCACGGAGACATTGAAAGACTCCACCATGCCCACCATGGGAATGGTCACTGCCCGATCCGCCAGCGCCAATCCGGCGCTGCTCGGTCCCTGCTTCTCGGCACCCATGAGCAACGCCGTGGGTCGGGTGAAATCGACCTCCCTGAAGTCCACCGCCGATTCGTCGAGATGGGCCACCACCACCTGATAGCCGGCCGCCTTCAGAGGCACAAGCGCATCGGTGATGTCCGGATGCCGCTCGATCCGGACCCAACGCTGGCTGCCCATGGCCGTGGACCGGAAGGTCCGGAAATCTGCATCACCCACCACGGCATGCATGTCGAGCACGCCGAAGGCATCGCAGGAGCGCACGATGGCCGACAGGTTGTGGCCCTTGTGCACAGAGTCCGTGACCACGCGCAGGTCGGGCTGCCGCCGGTCGAGCACATCTCGTATGCGTCGCGCCCGGGCCGGCGTCATGCTTCAGGCCTCCCCTGGCATATCGAGCTGCCCATCAACCGACAATGCGCACTGCCTGCTCGGCGATCCGTTCCTTCCATTGGGCAGGCCCGGTTTGATGCACCGACTCGCCGTTGACGTCCACGGCCACGGTCACCGGCATGTCCTTGACTTCGAATTCATAGATGGCCTCCATACCGAGCTCCGGGAATGCGACCGTCCGCGAATTGACGATGGCCCGGGAGACCAGATAGGCCGCCCCGCCCACGGCCATCAGGTAGACCGCACGATGTTTGCGGATGGCTTCCACCGCCACCGGGCCACGCTCGGCCTTGCCGATCATGCCGAGCAGGCCGGTCTGCTCCAGGATCTGATCGGTGAACTTGTCCATGCGGGTGGCCGTGGTCGGACCCGCCGGCCCGACCACTTCGTCACGCACCGGATCCACCGGGCCCACGTAGTAGATGAAGCGGCCGCTCAGATCCACGCCTTCCGGCAGGCCCTCACCGGCGTCGAGCAGTTCCTTGAGCTTCTTGTGGGCGGCGTCGCGACCCGTGAGCATGCGGCCATTGAGCAGCAGGGTTTCACCTGGCTTCCAGCTCGCCACATCGTCCCGGGTCACGGTATCCAGATCGACGCGGCGCGCGCCTGCACCCGGATCCCAGGCGATCTGCGGCCAGTCTTCCAGGCTCGGAGGCGTCTGCAGAGCCGGCCCGGAACCGTCGAGCTCGAAATGGGCGTGCCGGGTCGCCGCACAATTGGGGATCATGCACACCGGCAGCGAAGCGGCATGGGTGGGATAGTCCCGAACCTTGACGTCGAGGACGGTGGTGAGACCACCGAGTCCCTGGGCACCGATACCCAGCGCATTCACCGCATCCATGATCGCCAGGCGCAGCTCCTCGGCGCGGTTGGCAGGCCCCCGTGCGCGCAGCTCGTGAATGTCGATGGGATCCATGAGGGATTCCTTGGCCAGCACCGCAGCCTTCTCTGCCGTGCCGCCGATACCGATGCCGAGCATCCCTGGCGGACACCAGCCCGCCCCCATTGTCGGCACCGTCTTCACCACCCAGTCGACGATGGAATCGGATGGATTGAGCATGACCATCTTGGCCTTGTTCTCGGATCCACCGCCCTTGGCGGCCACCTGAACGTCCACCTTGTCGCCCGGCACCACCTCCATGTGGATCACCGCCGGAGTGTTGTCCTTGGTGTTGCGGCGTGCCCCGGCCGGATCCTCCAGAATGGACGCCCGCAGCACATTGTCGGGATGGGTATAGGCGCGCCGGACGCCCTCGTTGATCATGTCCGCAACGCTCATGGTCGCTTCCCAGCGCACGTCCATACCGATCTTGATGAACACGGTGACGATGCCCGTGTCCTGACAGATGGGCCGATGCCCCTCGGCACACATCCGGGAATTGATGAGGATCTGAGCCATGGCGTCCTTGGCCGCCTGGGACTCCTCGCGCTGCCAGGCTTCGTGTACCGCCTGGATGAAGTCCACGGGGTGGTAGTAGGAGATGAACTGCAGGGCGTCGGCGACGCTCGCTATGAGGTCATCCTGGCGAATCAGCGTCATGACGGGAAACTCCTCCGTGGGCCTGGACGCGCAAATATACGGCATCTCGCCGCGCCGGGCATGGACCGTGTAGGCTTTGCTACGTACATCAACACAGATGGAGGTTGTCCATGGCAGTCTGGCTGCAGGCCGTCCTGACCCTGGCCCCGACCGTGCAGTGTCAGCAGCTGGCCGAGTGGCTGGAACAGCGTGGCCGCAGGGACCTCGCCCTCGGGGGTGGCCGCCTGTGGGGACTTTGGGACGGGCGTCCCGGCCTGGGCTTCGGCTCCGACGAAGCCATCCTCATGAGCGTCTGGCCCGACGACGCCAGCGCCGGCGCTGCCGTGGAAACCATCAAGGCCATGCCGCAGGTCCTCGCCGTCAGCGGCACGCCGCTGCACCCCACCCTGCGCCCGCAGCATGATGGACCGGTATCCGGTGCCGGTGCCTGGGTCTTCCGTGATTTCCACCTCGCCGTGTCCGACCTCGAAGCCTTCCTCACACGTTCGGCAGCGGCCTGGGACGAGTTCGAGGCGACCTTCGACAGCGAAGTGGTGGGACTGTTCCGCTGCCCCAACCTCGACGCCGGGACGGCCTCGCTGCTGCTGATCACCCGTTACGCCGACCTCGACGCCTGGGAGCGGTCGCGCAGCGCTGAAGCTGCGCCGAAAGCCTGGCAGCAGCTCGGCGAGCGTCACGCACTCACCCGCTGGACACGGGCCCGCAGCGCCAGCCGTCAGCTGGTCTCCGGCGAGCCCTGACGACGTGCTTTTCGCTGGCGCACCTTTGCGCTAGCGTTGACTCTTGCTACGCAAGCGGCGGCTTACCGTACTGGAGCTTCCCCACATGCCTTGGCTCGTACCACGCTCGGAGCAGTTTGCGCAATTCGAGGTGAAAGGACGCACCGTTATCGGACGCAATGACGATGCCGATCTCCATCTCGACAAGACCTCGGTCAGCCGCATCCACTGCGTCATCCATCGCCTGCGGGACGGCAGCTGGGCCATCCATGACCCGGGCAGCCGCAATGGCACCTGGGTCAACGGCGAGCGCGTTCATCACATGCGAGCCCTCAAGGATGGCGACCTGATCAGCCTCGGCAGCCGCAAGGAGGCAGCCACCTGGGAGTTCCATACCGAGGAACCTCCGGCTCCGACCCGCGACCGCAAGCACATCGACAGCCTCGTTGAGACGCGCATCGTGGTGGACGCCAGCACCGCCTTCGCACCCGAACAGCAGGTCGAAGACACGCGTCAGCTGCGGCAGGACTACGAGCGCCTGCGCGCGGCCTGGGAAATGGTCCAGCGACTGGCCGGCGAGGTTCGCGTCGATCACATGCTCGGCAACGCCTTGGACGCGCTGCTCGACATGTTCAACGCCGACCGCGGCATCGCCCTGCTGCGTGATCGCAACGGGCTGCTGCGCCGCGCCGCCCATCGATCCCGCAGCGACGGTCGGGTCGGCGTATCGGACACCCTGCTGTCCGAGGTGCTCGATGCACATTGCGCGGTCATCAGCCGCGATGCCCTGAAAGACGAGCGATTTGCGGGAGCCGAATCCATCGTCGCCCAGGGCATTCGCGCCACCATGGCCGCCCCGCTGATGCACTCCGGCAAGGTGCTCGGCGTGATCGTCCTGGACAGTTCCCGAAGTCTGGTGGCGTTCACCGAGGACGACCTGGCCGTCTTCGAGACTGCGGTCCGGCAGCTTGCGCTCACGCAGCACAACCTCGAACTCGCGGAGAACCTGCGGCAGAAGGAAGCCGAGAGAGAACGCTTCGAACGCCTGGTCACCCCATCGCTGGCGGCCCAGATCGCCAGCGGCATGCTCAAGGTCGAGCGTCGCGGTCAGACCCGGGACGTGACTGTGCTGTTCTGCGACATTCGCGGCTTTACCAGCTTGAGCGAGCGCTTGAGCGCTTCAGAGCTGGTGGAACTGCTGAACATCTACTACGAAGAGATGGTGGATATCGTCTTCGAACACGAGGGCACGCTGGACAAGATCATCGGCGATGCGGTGATGGCGATATTCGGTGCACCTTCGACCCAGCCGGACCACGCCGAGCGGGCGCTGCGTGCAGCCGTACAGATGCAGCGGCGCATGGCCGAACTCATCAGCGGCGACCGCCCGGCCCTGCGCGAGGCCATCGGCATCGGTATCGGGCTCAACAGCGGAGAAGTGGTGGCGGGATTCCTGGGCAGCCCGGTGGCGCTGGACTACACCGTCATCGGCGACGTGGTGAACACCGCCGACCGCATCTGCAGCGCCGCCGCCGCCGGCGGCATCCTCATCGGTGAGTCGACTCAGGCCCAGGTCGGCAAGCACTGGCGTCTGGCAGAACGCAGCGCCATTGAGGCCAAGGGCAAGACCGAGGGCGTGAACGTGTTCGAAGTGGAGTACCGGGACGGGTTGTAGGTCCGCACCCCGGCACAGCCTGCACCAACGAAAGAGGCCGCGGGATTGCCGCGGCCTCTTCGTATTCAGGGCATCCCTGCCCGCCAGCATGTCGCCGGAAACACCTCACATGGCGTAGTTGAACCCAAGGAAGAACGTGCGCCCCAGGGAGCTCACCGGCCAGGCCCGCTCGGTGGGATGGGGGTCCTTGTCGAAGACGTTACGGATCCCGCCGTAGACCTGACCGCCATTCTGGAAGTCGTAGGAGAAGGACGCGTCGTGACTGGTGAAGGAGCCGACGCGACCGCTGTCACCGAACAGCGCCGCGCCGTTGGATGCCCGCACCCCACGCAGGAACTGCTTGTCCTGGTAGTTGGTGGTCCAGCCCACACCCCAGGGACCATTGCGGTAGCGCAGATTGGCATTGCCCGACCACTTCGGCCGCTGAATCTGGCCAAGCTGGGGATCCACCACCG
>JAFIFJ010000173.1 GCA_020832085.1 Gammaproteobacteria bacterium
TTACTCGATGATCCGGGCGACCACGCCGGCGCCGACGGTACGGCCGCCTTCGCGAATGGCGAAACGCAGACCATCGTCCATGGCGATCGGGGCAATCAGCGTCACCACCAGCTTGACGTTGTCTCCCGGCATCACCATCTCCACGTCCGCAGGCAGCTCACAGCTTCCCGTCACGTCCGTGGTCCGGAAGTAGAACTGCGGGCGGTAGCCCTTGAAGAACGGCGTGTGGCGACCACCCTCGTCCTTCGACAGCACGTAAACCTCCGCCTCGAACTGCGTGTGCGGCGTGATCGAGCCCGGCTTCGACAGCACCTGACCACGCTCCACCTCGTCACGCTTGGTGCCACGCAGCAGCACGCCCACGTTCTCGCCCGCACGACCTTCGTCGAGCAGCTTGCGGAACATCTCAACGCCCGTCACCGTCGTCTTCGTCGTGTCCTTGATGCCCACGATCGCCACTTCGTCGCCCACCTTGACGATCCCGCGCTCCACACGACCGGTCACCACCGTACCCCGACCCGAAATCGAGAACACGTCCTCGATCGGCATCAGGAAGGGCTTGTCGATGGCACGCTCAGGCTCCGGAATGTAGTCGTCCAGCGCTTCCAGCAGCTTCACCACCGAAGGCACGCCAACGTCCGACGTGTCACCTTCCAGCGCCTTCAGCGCCGAACCAATGATCAGCGGCGTGTCGTCGCCCGGGAACTCGTAGACGTCCAGCAGTTCGCGGACCTCCATCTCGACGAGCTCCAAAAGCTCCTCGTCGTCCACCATGTCCGCCTTGTTCAGGAACACCACGATCTTCGGCACACCCACCTGACGCGCCAGCAGAATGTGCTCGCGGGTCTGAGGCATCGGGCCGTCGGCCGCCGACACCACCAGGATCGCACCGTCCATCTGCGCTGCACCCGTGATCATGTTCTTCACGTAGTCAGCGTGGCCGGGGCAGTCCACGTGGGCGTAGTGACGATTCGGCGTCTCGTACTCCACGTGCGAGGTCGCGATCGTGATCCCGCGCGCCTTCTCTTCCGGCGCATTGTCGATCTGATCGAACGCCCGCGACTCGCCGGTCTTGAAAGTCTCGAAACAGACCTTCGTCAGCGCCGCGGTCAGCGTCGTCTTGCCGTGGTCCACGTGACCAATCGTGCCTACGTTTACGTGCGGCTTGGTCCGCTCGAATTTTGCCTTGGACACCTTCTTGACCCCTTGTCTCGTCAATCACTGAATGAAGTCTTCGGGCCCCGCCAGCCACCGGTACCCCAGGAGGGATCCGTGGCCGTCGTCTGGCCCGGTCTCAGCCGCGGCGCGCTACGCTCTCCGCGAGGTTCTCAGGGACTTCCGCGTAGCGCGAAAACTCCATGAAGTAAGTGGCCCGACCCTGACTGGCCGAGCGCAGATCCGTGGAATAGCCGAACATCTCAGCCAGCGGCACGTCGGCGCGAATGATCTTCGCTCCGTAGCCATCCTCCATGCCGTGGACGACGCCGCGGCGGCGGTTGAGGTCACCCACAACGTCGCCCATGTAGTCTTCCGGAGTCACCACCTCCACCTTCATGATCGGCTCGAGGATCACCGGCCGGGCCTGCCGCGTCCCGTCCTTCAGGGCCATGGAGGCGGCAACCTTGAACGCCATCTCCGAGGAATCCACTTCGTGGAAGGAGCCGTCGAACAGCGTCGCGCGGACCCCGATCATCGGATAGCCGGCGATGACGCCGTTGTTCATGGCCTCCTCGGCACCCTTGCCGACTGCCGGAATGAACTCCCGGGGCACCACGCCGCCGCTGATGGCATCGACGAACTCGAAGGTCTTCTCCGAGTCCGCCGGCAACGGCTCGAGGCGCAGCCAGACATGGCCGAACTGGCCGCGACCACCGGTCTGGCGGACGAACTTGCCTTCCACTTCCACCGTCTTACGAATGGTTTCCCGGTAGGCCACCTGGGGCTTGCCCACGTTGGCCTCGACCTTGAACTCCCTGCGCATGCGATCGACGATGATTTCGAGATGCAGCTCGCCCATCCCGGAAATGATGGTCTGGCCCGATTCCGGGTCAGTCTTGACCCGAAACGACGGGTCCTCCTGGGCCAGCTTGCCCAGCGCCACGGCCATCTTGTCCTGATCGGCCACGCCCCGGGGCTCGATGGCCACCGAGATCACCGGTTCCGGAAACTCCATGCGCTCGAGGACGATCTGCCGCTTCTGGTCGCAGAGGGTGTCGCCGGTGGTGACGTCCTTCAGGCCGACGGCGGCCGCAATGTCGCCCGCACGCACTTCCTTGATCTCGTCCCGCTTGTTGGCGTGCATCTGCACCAGCCGGCCAATGCGTTCGCGCTTGCCGCGCACTGAATTGAACACGGCATCGCCGGTGGCGAGCACACCGGAATAGACCCGGAAGAAGGTCAGCGTGCCGACGAAGGGATCGGTGGCGATCTTGAAGGCCAACGCGGCAAAGGGTTCCTCGTCGTCTGCGGGACGCGCTTCGATGACGTCGCTGTCCGGCAGGTGCCCCTCGATGGGCTTGACCTCGTTGGGTGCCGGCAGGTACTCCACCACCGCATCGAGCACGGCCTGCACGCCTTTGTTCTTGAAGGCACTGCCGCAGGTGCACAGCACGATCTCGTTGGCGACCGTGCGCTGACGCAGGCCGCGCTTGATGTCGTCGATCGCAAGCCCGCCGGTTTCCAGATACTTGTCGG
Organism: Gammaproteobacteria bacterium; assembly: GCA_020832085.1. Taxonomy (GTDB): domain Bacteria; phylum Pseudomonadota; class Gammaproteobacteria; order Pseudomonadales; family Azotimanducaceae; genus SLTB01. The sequence continues at coordinate 2,695 of JAFIFJ010000173.1, forward strand.
TGAGTTCCTCGTCGGCCTCGGCCGCAGCCTCCACCAGCCGGTCGCGCCAGGCCTCGCACTCGGCCAGCATGTCCCCGGGAATGTCATCGAGGCGGTAGGTGACCCCAAGGTCGTCTTCGTTCCAGCGGATCGCCTTCATGATCACGAGATCCACCACGCCGGCGAAGTGCTCCTCGGCGCCGATGGGCAGCTGGATCGGCACCGGGTGGGCGCCGAGGCGGGATTCGACCTGATCGACCACCCGCAGAAAGTCCGCTCCTGCCCGGTCCATCTTGTTGACGAAGCAGACCCGGGGCACCCCGTACTTGTCCGCCTGCCGCCAGACCGTCTCGGACTGGGGCTCCACCCCCGAGGTGCCGCAGAACACCACCACGGCACCGTCGAGCACACGCAGGGAACGTTCGACTTCGATGGTGAAGTCCACGTGCCCGGGGGTGTCGATGATGTTGATGCGGTGCTTGGGGAACTGCTGATTCATCCCCGACCAGAAGCAGGTGGTGGCAGCGGAGGTGATGGTGATACCCCGTTCCTGCTCCTGTTCCATCCAGTCCATGACGGCCGCGCCCTCATGGACCTCACCGAGCTTGTGGGAAATCCCGGTGTAGAACAGCACCCGCTCGGTCGTGGTGGTCTTGCCGGCATCGACGTGAGCGACGATGCCGATATTGCGGTAACGATCGATGGGCGTCTGTCGAGCCACGACTGCACTCTCCGCCAGTCTGCCTGACCTCAGAACCGGTAGTGGGAGAACGCCTTGTTCGCCTCGGCCATACGGTGCGTATCTTCACGCTTCTTCACCGCCGAGCCACGACCTTCAGCGGCATCGGACAGCTCACCGGCCAGGCGCAGGATCATGGACTTCTCGCCGCGCTTGCGGGCGGCTTCAACCAGCCAGCGCATGGCCAGAGCCTGGCGACGGGAAGGACGAACTTCCACCGGCACCTGATAGGTGGCACCACCGACCCGGCGGGACTTCACCTCCACCATAGGCGCGATACCTTCGAGAGCTTTCTCGAAAACCTCGACAGGATCCCGTCCACTCTTCTCGGCAATGCGCCCGAGGGCACCGTAGACGATGGATTCGGCGACGGACTTCTTGCCGTCCCGCATGATGTGGTTCATGAACTTGGCGAGGGTCTGATTCCCGTACTTGGGATCAGGGAGAACATCGCGCTTGGCGGCTACGCGGCGGCGTGGCATGGGTGATTCCTCTTGGCTTCAGGTGATCCCGGAACGATCCGGGCCTTACTCCACCGGCCGCGACGCAAGTGGCGACCGGGGTCCGGAACAATTGTCAGTCTCGCAAATGCACTTACTTCGGACGCTTGGCGCCGTACTTGGACCGACCCTGGCGGCGATCGGAGACGCCGGAGGTGTCGAGGGTGCCGCGAACCGTGTGATAGCGGACACCGGGAAGATCCTTCACCCGGCCACCGCGGATCAGGACCACCGAGTGCTCCTGCAGGTTGTGGCCTTCGCCACCGATGTAGGAGCTGACCTCGAAGCCGTTGGTCAGGCGCACCCGGCAGACCTTCCGCAGGGCCGAGTTCGGCTTCTTCGGGGTGGTGGTATAGACCCGGGTGCAAACCCCACGCTTCTGGGGCGAGCCCTGCAAAGCCGGCACGTCACTCTTGGTAATTCTGCGCTTGCGCGGCTTGCGTACGAGCTGGGCGATGGTCGCCATCTACTTACTCCGTTACGGTTCTGACCTCACGGCCAGAGAAACCTCACCCTCCACCATGGGAGGGCGAAGCCGATACAAACAAGGGAGGCGCAAGGCTGCGCCATCACCGGAAAAGGCCGCGCATTCTAATGACGGCCTGTTTCCGGGTCAAGCAAAGACATCCGCAGCGCTCGATCAACGGTCCCGCAGAGCCTCCGTGAGTGCGGCTTCCACATCTTCTGCCGATGCCCCGGTTTCCCGGGCCAGCTTGGCGCTGATGTCCGCATCCCGCTTGCGCTTGCGCTCGGCGTGGTACGCCAGTCCCGTGCCGGCCGGAATCAGTCGGCCCACGACCACGTTCTCCTTCAAGCCGCGCAGGTAATCGCGCTTGCCGGTGACCGCAGCTTCGGTGAGCACCCGGGTGGTCTCCTGGAAGGAGGCCGCCGAGATGAACGACTCCGTGGCCAGGGATGCCTTGGTGATCCCGAGCAGCAGGCGCTCCACCATCGGCACTTCCTTGCCCTCACTGGCAAGCCGGTCGTACTCCTCGAGGAACTGCACGAACTCCACCTGCTCACCGCGGATCAGGTTGGAATCGCCCGGATCCACCACCTCGGCCTTGCGCAGCATCTGCCGGACGATGACCTCGATGTGCTTGTCGTTGATGGTCACACCCTGGAGGCGATAGACCTCCTGGATCTCGTTGACGATGTAGTTGGCCAGATCATCCACACCCTTCAGGCGCAGAATGTCGTGGGGCGACAGCGGACCTTCGCAGACCGTCTCACCCCGCTCCACCCGCTCGCCTTCGAAGACGCCGATGGTCCGCCATTTCGGAATCAGGGTCTCCACCGGCTCGCCATCTTCCGGGGTGATGATCAGACGCCGCTTGCCTTTGGTCTCCTTGCCGAAGCTGACCATGCCAGTGGCCTCGGCGAGAATGGCCGGCTCCTTCGGCTTGCGCGCCTCGAACAGATCCGCCACCCGCGGCAGACCACCGGTGATGTCCCGGGTCTTGGAACCCTCCTGCGGGACCCGTGCCACCACGTCGCCGACGCCGATGTCCTGGCCGTCCTCGACGGAGAGAATGGCATTCGCCGGCAGCACCTGATGGGAGATGAGCTGACCCTTCTTGTCGACGATACGCACCGCCGGCCGCAGGTCCTTGCCGGCCGCCGGACGATCCTTGGGATCGATGATCTCGATGCTGGTCAGGCCCGTCAGCTCGTCGGTCTTGCGGTTCACGGACACGTGCTCGTCCATGTCCTCGAAGATCGCCTTGCCCGCCACGTCCATGAAGATGGGGTGGGTGTGGGGATCCCAGCTGGCGATGATCTGACCGGCTTCCACCGCGGCGTCTTCGCCGACGGTAATGACCGCACCATAGGGCAGCTTGTACTTCTCGCGCTCACGGCCCTGGCTGTCGATGACGCCCACTTCACCGGAGCGGGAAGCCGCCACCAGTTCACCGTTGGCGCGCTCGACCGTCTTGAGATTGTGCAGGCGGATGCGACCGCCATGCTTGACCTGCACCGCGTCGATGGCAGTGGCCCTGGAGGCGGCACCACCGATGTGGAAGGTCCGCATGGTGAGCTGGGTACCCGGCTCGCCGATGGACTGGGCCGCCATGACGCCGACGGCCTCGCCCACGTTCACCAGATGGCCCCGCGCCAGGTCGCGACCGTAGCAGGTGGCACAGACACCGTAACGGGTGTTGCAGGTGATGGGTGAGCGGACGATGAGCTCGTCCACACCGAGTTCTTCCAGCTGCTCCACCCAGGCTTCGTCGAGCATGGTCTTGGCCGGAACCAGGACCTTCTTACCATCGGCGGACAGCACATCACGAGCCACCACACGACCGAGCACCCGGCTGGACAAGGGCTCCACCACGTCACCGCCTTCGATCAGCGGCGTCATGAGCAAGCCTTCCTCGGTACCGCAGTCCTGCTCCGTCACCACCAGATCCTGGGCCACGTCGACGAGGCGGCGGGTCAGGTAACCGGAGTTGGCCGTCTTCAGCGCCGTATCCGCGAGACCCTTCCGGGCCCCGTGGGTGGAGATGAAGTACTGGTTCACCGACAGACCTTCGCGGAAGTTGGCGGTGATGGCGGTCTCGATGATGGAGCCGTCCGGCCGCGCCATCAGGCCACGCATGCCCGCCAGCTGACGGATCTGGGCCGGGGAACCCCGGGCGCCGGAATCCGCGTACATGTAGACGGCATTGAAGGAGTCCTGAGTGACCTCCTCGCCGTCGCGGTTCACCACCGGCTCGGTGGACAGACCCGCCATCATGGCCTTGGCCACGACGTCGTTGGCCCGCGACCAGATGTCGATGACCTTGTTGTACTTCTCGCCCTGGGTGACGAGACCGGACGCATACTGGTTCTCGATCTCCTTCACTTCGGCTTCGGCCTCGTCGACGACCCGCTTCTTGGCCTCCGGAATCTCGAAGTCGTTGACCCCGATGGAGCAACCGGAACGGGTCGAATACTCGAAGCCCGTGTACATGAGCTGGTCGGCGAAGATCACCGTCTCCTTCAGACCCACATAGCGGTAGCAGGCGTTGAGGATGGCCGAGATCGACTTCTTGGTCATGGGCTGGTTGACCAGGTCATAGGCCAGCCTGCTGGGAACGATTTCGTAGAACAGGGCACGGCCGACTGTGGTCTCGTACAGGGTACGCACCGGTTCCCAGCTGCCGTCCTCCTGCTCGCGCTCCTCGTCGATGCGCACGCGGATCTTGGCGTGCAGGTCCACCTGACCGCTGCGGTAGGCACGCTGCACTTCGCGCACGTCGGCGAAGACCATGCCTTCGCCGCGGGCATTGATGCGCTCGCGGGTCATGTAGTACAGGCCGAGGACCACGTCCTGGGACGGCACGATGATCGGATCACCACTGGCCGGCGACAGGATGTTGTTGGTGGACATCATCAGCGCGCGGGATTCGAGCTGAGCTTCCAGCGTCAGCGGAACGTGCACCGCCATCTGGTCGCCGTCGAAGTCGGCGTTGTAGGCCGCGCAGACCAGCGGGTGCAGCTGGATGGCCTTGCCCTCGATCAGCACCGGCTCGAAGGCCTGAATGCCCAGACGGTGCAGGGTCGGTGCCCGGTTCAGCAGCACGGGATGCTCGCGGATGACCTCGGCGAGAATATCCCAGACTTCTGCGGTTTCCCGCTCCACGGACTTCTTCGCCGCCTTGATGCTGGTGGCGAGACCGCGGGCCTGGAGCTTGCCGAAAATGAAGGGCTTGAACAGTTCCAGGGCCATCTTCTTCGGCAGGCCGCACTGGTGCAGGCGCAGGGTCGGGCCCACCACGATCACGGAGCGACCGGAGTAGTCCACGCGCTTGCCGAGCAGGTTCTGCCGGAAGCGGCCCTGCTTGCCCTTGATCATGTCGGCCAGGGACTTCAGCGGGCGCTTGTTGGAACCGGTGATGGCGCGGCCGCGACGGCCGTTGTCCAGCAGTGCGTCCACCGCTTCCTGCAGCATGCGCTTCTCGTTGCGGACGATGATGTCCGGCGCACTGAGGTCGAGCAGGCGCTTCAAACGGTTGTTGCGGTTGATCACGCGGCGATAGAGATCGTTCAGATCCGACGTCGCGAAGCGGCCACCATCCAGGGGCACCAGCGGGCGCAGATCCGGCGGCAGCACCGGCAGCACGCTCATGATCATCCACTCCGGCTTGTTGCCGGAATCCTTGAAGGCCTCCATCAGCTTTAGGCGCTTGGAGAACTTCTTGATCTTGGTCTCGGAATTGGTCTGCGGAATCTCCTCGCGCAGGGTCGCGATCTCGGCGTCGAGATCGAGCCGCTTGAGCAGTTCCTGGATGGCCTCAGCGCCCATCTTGGCGGTGAATTCCTCACCGTACTGCTCGAGGGCTTCGAAGTACTGATCGTCGGTCAGGAGCTGGCCGATCTCGAGATCGGTCATGCCCTCGTCGATGACCACGAAGGATTCGAAGTACAGCACCCGCTCGATGTCGCGCAGGGTCATGTCCAGCAGCAGGCCGATCCGCGCCGGCAGCGACTTCAAGAACCAGATGTGTGCCACCGGGCTGGCCAGCTCGATGTGGCCCATGCGCTCCCGGCGCACCTTGGTCAGGGTGACCTCGACGCCACACTTCTCGCAGATCACACCACGGTGCTTCAGGCGCTTGTACTTGCCGCAGAGGCACTCGTAGTCCTTGATCGGCCCGAAGATGCGGGCGCAGAACAGACCGTCGCGCTCAGGCTTGAACGTCCGGTAATTGATCGTCTCGGGCTTTTTGACCTCACCATAGGACCACGACCGGATCATTTCCGGCGACGCCAGTCCGATCCGCAGCGAATCGAAATCGTCGATGTTGGCCTGGGACTTCAGCAGGTTCAGCAAGTCTTTCATCGTTCCTCCGCGAGAGGCTCAGAACGCTTCGGGTCACCGTAACACAGAGGTGATCCGCGACGTCGGTACCTTGTCTCCACCCCGGGCCAAAGGGCCCGGGGCGGCAAATCAAAACGGACGACGCGGGCCCGGAC
>JAFIFJ010000007.1 GCA_020832085.1 Gammaproteobacteria bacterium
CCACCATCACCGTCTCGTTCACGAGGAAGGTTTCGGCTGTGAGCGGGGCGAAGACGGCGAAATGGTGTTCACCGACCCCGCCGGCAGTGTGCTCACGGCCAGCTTCCGCCTCGATCCCACCACCTACACCAGCATCGTGGATCTGCATCGGCAGCAGAAGCTGGGCATCTCCGCGGAGACGGCCCTGGCCTCCACGGAGTGGGGGCATGGCATGGATATGCGCATGCTGATGGACTGCATGATCAGCGCCAGTCACGGGCCGACTTTCAGCTACCCGTTTCCGAAGCCTCTGACCCCGGAGCAACGCGAACAGAAGATCGCCCGCCAGCGTCGGCTGCACGCGATCACCCGCGAGCGCTTCCCGCTGAGCGGCTCGGACCAGCCGTCTCCGCGGAAACCGCCGGGGGGTTCCGCGGACAGCGATGCCGCCTGACCACGGTGGGCAGCGCCCGCGCGGAACTCAGCCGCCGACGGCCTTGCGCGTAGCGGCGTTGCCGATCCGGCGCTTGCCGTCGTAGAGGAACTCCGGCCCATCCAGATCAATGGCCGGTATCTCCATCCGTTCGCTCCAGTAATCCTGGTTGTGCCGCCACTCGGGCTTGTCGCCTCGCCGCGGGAGGCGGTCGAGGTCGCGCATCAGATAGTTCGGGTTGAAATTGTCCTCTTCGATCCACGGCAGGATCGGCATGTCCCGATCCTCGTCCCGCAGCGCCACCTCGATGCGTTTGGCGCCCGCTTCGTCCATGTGATTGAGCAGCTTGCAGACGAAGTCGCCGAGCATGTCCACGCGCAGGGTCCAGCTGGCGCGGAAGTAGCCGAAGACCCAGAGCATGTTCGGCACGCCGGTAAACATCATGCCGCGATAGGTGACGGTATCGCTCCACTTGACCGGCTCACCATCCACCTCGAAGGGGATCTCCCCCATCACCGACAGGCGGAAGCCGGTGGCGGCGACGATGATGTCGGCTTCGAGTTCCTCGCCGGAGCTGGTCCGCACACCCTTGGGCGTGAAGGTGTCGATGGTATCCGTGACCACGCTGAGCTTGCCCGCAGCGGCGGCCTGAAACACGTCGCCCTCGGGGCAGAAGGCGAGGCGCTGCTGCCAGGGCCGGTAGCTGGGCGTGAAATGGGGTTCGAACTCGAAGTCATCGCCGGCGTACTGCCGGATCAGCGCTTTGAGTTCCGCGAAGACGGCGTCCGGCTCCTCGAAGCAGCGCTCCTGCATCTGCTTCTGGTCGTAGATGATCTGGGCGCGCACGACCCGGTGAATGGTGGGCTCGTCGATGCCGATCTCGCGCAGGCGGTCGGCGAGGTCGTTCCTGTTCGGGTGGCAGAAAAAGTAGGTGGGCGAGCGCTGCAGCATGGTCACCTGCGCTGCCTTCTCCGCAAAGGCGGGAATCAGGGTCGCCGCCGTGGCGCCGGAGCCGATGACGAGAACGCGCTTGCCGGTGTAATCCAGCGTCGGATCCCAGAGCTGGGCATGAATGAACTGACCCTGATAGTCATCGAGGCCCGCCCAGTCGGGGATGTAGGGGCGCTCATGATCGTAGTAGCCCTGGCACATCCAGAGGAAGTTGCAGGTGAAGGCGAGTTCGGCGCCATCGGCAAGCCGGATGACGTCCACCGTCCAGAGGTTGCGGTCGTTCGACCAGCTGCAGCGGGTGATGCGATGGCCGTAACGGATGTGCCGGTCGATGCCGTTCTTTTCGATGACCTCGTTCATGTAGGTCAGGATCTCTTCGGCCGTCGCAATCGGCGGCCCGACCCAGGGCTTGAAGCGATAGCCGAAGGTGTAGAGGTCTGAATCGGAACGAATGCCCGGATATTTGTGGGTATCCCAGGTGCCGCCGAAGGTCTCCTTCATCTCCAGGATGAGGTAGCGCTTGTCCGGGCACTGCTGCTGCAGATGATAGGCTGAGCCGACGCCGGATATACCGGCCCCCACGATCAGCACGTCCACATGGGTCGCGATAGCGGTGCTTGCTGCTTGTGTCGAGGCCACGTCAGCCCTCCCCAGGATGCAGGTGTCCGTTACGGAAACGCTGATTTATCAGCGTTTCCAGCGGCACACGGATGTGCCGCTCGCGAATCGATGACGCAAGTCATTGATTCGTCGGGAGCCGAGTACGGACATGTGCCGGACTCGGCGTGTGCTGAACAATTCAGGACGAATTGTTCAGCACTTCGTTAAGTGTCCAGCTGCGATCCAAGCGCAGGCATTGACCTCGATCAAGCGCCGCAGGCCGCAGGGCACCTCTTCTCAACCCAGGTGAGCATGCTCCGCAGGCTCCGGGGCGTCAACGCAGCGCCACGGCGTCGGCTTGCAGGGCGGCCAGGGGCACCCTTCCCGAATTCCACAAGAACACGCATCATGGACCCCGCTCCAATGACAAGCATGACATGAGTGACATACGAGGGGCGCCCACAGGCCTGACTCTGGAGAAGAGGGAGAACATCCGCCCATGAGATACGAAGCACCGACGACGAGCAGCGAGGCGGCCGCTTTGCTGGCCGCAGAGACCGGCGAGGCCTTCGTCCTCGCCGGAGGGACGGACCTCCTGGTTCGCATGAAAAACCTGATGGTCGAGCCCGAGCTGGTGGTCGACGTCAAGCGTATTGATGCCATGCGCAGCATCGAGGCCACCACCGATGGCGGCTTCCGCATCGGCGCGGCGGTTCCCGGCATCGAGGTCGGCGAGCACGAAGCCCTCGGCCGCGCCTGGCCCGGTGTCGTCGAGGCCGTGCAGCTGATCGGCTCGGACCAGATCCAGGGCCGCTGCACCATCGCGGGCAATGTCTGCAACGCCTCTCCGGCAGCGGACACCACTCCGGCGCTGATTGCCGCCGATGCCCAGGTCGAGATCGTCGGCCCCAAGGGACGGCGCACTCTGCCCGTGGCCAGCGTGGCCACCGGGCCGGGCAAAACGTCGCTGGCCAAGGGCGAACTGGTGGAGGCCATCCTGCTGCCGCCTCGGCCAGCCCATTCGGGCGATGCCTATCTGCGCTTCACCCCCCGCACGGAGATGGACATCGCCGTGGTCGGCGCCGCCGTCAGCCTGACGCTCAAAGACGGCGTGATCACTGCGGCCCGGGTCGCCCTGGGCGCCATCGCGCCCACCGCCATCGAAGTCGAAGCGGCGGCCGCTGCCATCATCGGCAGCAAACTCGATGATGGCGCCATCGCGGCGCTGGTTGCAGCCTGCTCGGCGGCCTGCAAACCCATCGACGACAAACGCGGGACCATCGAGTATCGGACCGAGGTGGCCGGCGTGCTGGCCAAGCGCGCCGCCATGATCGCTTTTGAACGCGCAGGAGGATCACGATGAGCGGAGTGCTCGTAACCACGACCATCAACGGCGACGCGGTTCAGTTCGCCTGCCCCGAGGAGGAGACGCTGCTGGACGCCCTGCGCGACCGCGTCGGACTGCTGGGGGTCAAAGAGGGCTGCGGAACCGGAGACTGCGGCGCCTGCAGCATCACCCTGGACGGCCGCCTGGTGTGCTCCTGCCTGGTACTTGCCGCCGAGGCTGAAGGACGCGAGATCGGCACGGTCGAGGGGCTCGTGGAAGGCGGCAAGCTGCACCCGCTGCAGGAAAGCTTCATCAGCCACGCGGCGCTGCAGTGCGGCATCTGCACCCCGGGCTTCCTGGTGGCGGCGAAGTCGCTGCTGGACCGGAATCCCGATCCCACCGAGACCGAAATCCGCTACGCGCTGGCCGGCAATCTATGCCGCTGTACGGGCTACGACAAGATCGTCCGCGCGGTGCAGAACGCCGCTAAAGAAATGCGTACCGCGAAGTCAGCGTGATCACCCAAAAAGACAACGGGGTCGAGACATGAAACACGACAATTCCTACACCGGACAGGACTTCAAGGTCATCGGCACGCGCGTCAAGCGCCCCGATGGCATCGACAAGGTGACCGGGCGCGCCCGCTATGGCGCGGATGCCTCCCTGCCGGGTCAGCTCGTCGGGCGGGTTCTGCGTTCACCCCATGCCCATGCCCGTATCAAGGCCATCGACATCTCCAAGGCCGAGGCACTGCCCGGGGTCAAGGCGGTGGTGACAGCCGACGACATGCCCGTACCTGAAGGCCTCTCGGGAGACCTCAAGCACACACTCGAAAACAGCATGGCGCGCGGACGGGCGCTCTATGACGGCCACGCCGTGGCGGCCGTGGCAGCCATTGATGCCAAGACCGCGCGCAAGGCGCTGCAGCTGATCGAAGTGGACTACGAACCGCTGCCCCATGTCACCGACGTGGACGCAGCCATGCAGCCGGACGCCCCGGTCATCCACGACTGGCTCTACACCTCAGGGGTCGATCCCAAGCCCGAGAAGCCCTCCAACGTCGCCCAGCGCACCGAGTTCGGTCTCGGCGACATCGATGCCGGCTTCGCCGAGGCCGACGTGGTGATCGAGCGCAGTTACAAGACGGAAGCCACCCACCAGGGCTACATCGAGCCCCACGCCTGTCTCGCCAACATCCGTCCCGACGGCAGCGGCGAGCTGTGGGTGACCACCCAGGGCCCCTTCGTCTATCGCAACGTCTGCGCCCAGCTGCTCGGCATGGACATCGCCAAGCTGAAGGTCACCTCCTCCGAGATCGGCGGCGGTTTCGGCGGCAAGACCCACGTCTGGGCCGAGCCGGTGGCGCTGGCGCTGTCGCGCAAGGCCAACCGGCCGGTGAAGCTGGTGATGACCCGCGAAGAGGTGTTCCGCGCCAGCGGGCCGACCTCCTCCACCTCCATGGACATCAAGCTCGGCGCCACCCGTGACGGCAAGCTGGTGGCCGCACGCGCGGAGATGCGCTACGGCAACGGCGCCTTTCCGGGCATCTGGGGCATGCTCTCGTGCATGACGTCCTTTGCCTGCTACGAGATCGCCAACTGCAAGGCCATCGGCTACGACGTCGTCCAGAACCGTCCCAAGGTGGCCGCCTACCGCGCGCCGTCAGCGCCGATGGCGGCCTTCGGCGTCGAGAGCGCCATGGATGAACTGGCCGCCGCCATCGGCATGGACCCGGTGGAGTTCCGCCTGAAGAACGCATCCAAGGAAGGCGGTCAATCCCACTACGGCCCGGTCTGGGGTCCCATCGGTATCCGGGCGACGCTGGAAGCCGTGCGTGACCATCCCCACATGAAGGCCCCGCTGGGCCCGAACCAGGGCCGCGGCATGGCCTGCGGCTTCTGGTTCAATATCGGCGGCCAGACCTGCTCCGACCTCAACGTCGGTATCGACGGCACCGTGACGCTGACCGTGGGGACCGTCGACGTCGGCGGCTCACGGGCGTCGCTGGGACTGATCGCCGCCGAGGAACTCGGCATTCCCTACGAGCAGGTGCAGGTGAACATCGCCGACACCGGATCGCTCGGCCACAACGACATGACCGAGGGCAGCCGCGGTACCTTCTCCTCCGGCATGGCCGCCATCTTCGCGGCCCGCAACACCATCGAGGTGCTGCGCGAGCGGGCAGCGAAGATGTGGGGCATTCCGGTCGAGGATGTCATCTGGGAGGCAGGGCAAGCGAAGGCCAAGGGCAGCGAGCACAGCAATCTGCCGCCGCTGTCACTGAAGGACATCGCCGCCAAGTCGCCCAAGACCGGCGGACCCATCGCCGGCCACAACGAGGTGGTTGCCGACGGTGCCGGCGTCTCCTTCGCCAGCCACATCTGCGACATCGAGGTGGACCCGGAGACCGGCGCCACCAAGGTGCTGCGTTACACCGTGGTCCAGGATGCCGGCAAAGCCATCCATCCGGACTATGTCGAGGGGCAGTTCCAAGGCGGCGCAGCCCAAGGCATCGGCTGGGCGCTGAACGAGGAGTACATCTACGGCGAGGACGGCAGGCTGCAGAATCCCGGCTTCCTCGACTACCGGATGCCGGTCTGTTCCGACCTGCCCTTCATCGACACCAAGATCCTCGAGATCCCGAACCCCGGTCATCCCTACGGGGTACGCGGCGTCGGCGAAACGTCGATCGTTCCGCCTCTGGCGGCCATCGGCAACGCGCTGTCCAACGCCGTCGGCGTCCGGATGCATCACGTCCCCATGTCCCCACCGCGCATCCTGAAGGCGCTGCGGGAGGACCGTCGGGCCAATCGTGGCCCGGCCAAGGTGGCATGAGGAGAGACGCATGCTGACGGTCCGGGCCAACGGCAGCGTCCGCAATGCCCTTGGCGGCGCTGAAACCGTAGAAGTCACCGCCTCGACGCTACGCGAGTTGCTGATGCGACTAGCGGATCGCTACCCCGACCTCGAACGCGAACAAGACCCGGGCAAAGCGGTGGCCCACAA
>JAFIFJ010000095.1 GCA_020832085.1 Gammaproteobacteria bacterium
TGCCGATCGGGTCGTCGCAGCGCAGCGGAGACGCCTGAGCGCGCAGCGCTCAGGTCGCTGGCCAGGAAGGCCAGCGAACCATCCCTCCCCCATCAGGCCACTACATCCCGAACCCCCGTTCGACTGATCGGCAAGACTGCCGATCAGGTCGTCGCAGCGCAGCGGAGACGCCTGCGCGCATTCCGCGCAGGTCATGGGCCAGGACGGCCCATGAACCATCCCTCCCCCATCAAACTACGGAAACCCCCAAGCCATCCCTCGCTTCACCGGCGGGTTTTCTGCAACCACAGCCATCCGAGGGGTTGGTGCAGCCTCACCCCTCCCCATCCCCCCGCCCCATATCCAAAACCCGCCGCACCTTCCGCGCCAGATCCTGCTGTCGATAGGGCTTGCTCAGCAGCTGCACGCCGGCATCGAGGCGGCCGTGATGGACGATGGCATTCTCCGTATACCCCGACGTGAACAGCACCGGCAGGTCGGGCCGCAGCAATCGCGCCGCATCCGCCAGATCACGTCCGCTCATGCCGCCCGGCATCACCACGTCCGTGAACAGCAGATCCAGGTCCGCAAACTGCCGCAGCACTTGCAGTCCTTCCGGTCCATTGCGGGCGGCCACCACCTGATAGCCCAGCGCCCGCAGTTGCGCCGTCAGGTGGTTGCGCACCAGCTCGTCATCCTCCACCAGCAGTATCTTCTCGCCCTGGCCCAGGGGCGCCGCAGGAACGTGTGCCGCACCCCGTACGCCGCGCTCCCCGGCGCCGATCACCCGGGGTAGATACAAGTGCACCGTGGTCCCTTCGCCGATTTCCGAGTAGATCCTGACGTGTCCCTGGGACTGCTTGATGAAGCCGTAGACCATGCTCAATCCGAGCCCGCTGCCCCGCCCCACCTCCTTGGTGGTGAAGAAGGGATCGAAGGCCCGCTTCATCGTCTCCGGTGACATCCCGGTGCCGGTATCCGAGATGGACACCCGGACATACTGTCCCGGCTGCACTTCCGAGTGCTGACTGGCATAGGTCTCATCGAGATGGGCGTTGCTGGTTTCCAGGGTCAGCCGGCCGCCGGAAGGCATGGCGTCCCGGGCATTGATGCAGAGGTTCAGCACCGCGTTCTCCAGCTGGCCTTCGTCCACCAGCGCCTGCCACAGGCCCGCACCCCGCACCAGCTCGATCTCCACCTGCTCACCGAGGGTTCGACGCAGCATCCGGTCCATGCCCAGCACCAGCGCGTTGACGTCGACGCTGCGCGGATCCAGGGGCTGCTTGCGGGCAAAGGCCAGCAGACGCTGGGTCAGCTCCGCCGCCCGCTCGGCGGCAGTCTGGATCATGCCCGCCATCTCCCGCATGTCATCGTCGTGCGCCAGGCTCTCGACCAGCAGATCGGAGTTACCCAGGACGATGGTAAGGAGGTTGTTGAAGTCGTGGGCGATGCCGCCTGTGAGCTGGCCCACCGACTCCAGCCGCTGGGCCTGGCTGAGCTGCTCCTCCAATGCCAACTGATCCGTGATGTCCGTATTGATGGCCATGACGGCGCCAACATCCGCTTCTCCTCCGGGCGCCGCGTCGGCGTCGACGCGAACCCAGTGGCCCTCCACCGTGATCACCGTGCCATCGGCCCGCTGCTGCTGCATGCGGCCACGCCACTCGCCGTGCGACCGTACATCGTCCACCACCCGACTGTAGGCATCCCGATGCTCGTAGAGCAGCGCGTCGAGCGGCTGCCCCATCACCTCCCCGGCCGACCAGCCATAGATCCGTTCCGCGCTGCGGTTCCAGAAACGAATCCGGTCAGCGCTGTCACACAGCACGATGGCGTCCCGGGCCTGATCGAGCAGCGCCGCCTGCCGGGCCAGAGTGGCCTCTGCCCGGCGCACATCGGTGACGTCGGTCATGCCGCCCACCATGCGCAGCACCGCGCCCTCGGCATCGAATATCGCCACGCCACGATCATCCACGTCGCGATACTGGCCGTCGGCATGCCGATAACGGTAGCTCTCTTCCCACAACGATTTACGCTGCTCGCGCACGGCCATGATGCTGGCGAGCACCCGCTCACGGTCATCCGGATGCACGCGCTCCGTCCACAGGCGGGCGGGGGTTTCCTGACCGCCGTCGGGATGGCCGAACACAGCCAGCAGGCCTTCGCTCCACCAGATCCGTTGCCGCTGGATGTCCCAGTCCCAGACCACATCGGTGGCGGCCTGGGTCACGGCCCGGAAGCGCGCCTCTTCGTGTTCCAGACGCTGGCGGGCCTCGACCATCTCAGAGACATCGCGGAAGTAGATGGCAATACCCCCGTCGTTCGACGGGTAGGCGGTGACATCCAGATACCCCTTGGTTATCTGCGATCGGTACTCGAAGCGCCGCGATTGACGCGTATGCATCACCTCCCGAAACCCCGCCTCGAGATTGGTACCCTGCAGGGCCGGAAAGGACTCCCAGATGCTGGTGCCCAGAACCTCCTGGATCGAACGCTGGAAAAACGCCGCCGCACGTTCGTTCAGATAGGTGTAACGCCAGTCCGCATCCAGCGCCACAAAACTGTCGCTGATGCTGTTGAGGGTGACCTGAATCTGGTTGGCCAGACGCAGTGCCTCATCCTCTGCCAGCACCCGGTCGTGAATGTCCACACCGGTGCCGTACCACTTCAACACCGCTCCGGATTCACCACGTACCTGCGATGCGGCGACGTGATGCCAGCGCGCGTCGCCAGCGGCCGTGATGACGCGAAACTCGATGGAATAGGTACTGCCGCTGCTTATTGCCTGCTGCCAGCTTTGCGCGGCCCGTTCCCGGTCCTCGACGGCCACCGTCTCCAGCCAGGACGTCAGGGCGAAGTGTTGCGGATCTCGGCCCACCAGCTGGTAGTAGACACCGTTGGCGTAGTCCAGCGTGCCATCAGCTTCAGCGGTGAAAATGAGGATCGGCAGGGAATCGGCCATGCGCTGGAAACGCGACTCACTGGTAGCCAGCGCCGCCAGGGTGTCCTTCTCCCGGGAGACATCCTGGAACGCTCCCTGAATGTGGGTGACGCGACCACTGGCATCACGCAGCGCCTCACCGGTGGAGCGAACCCAGATCCGCCGCCCCTTGGCGGTGAGAATCTCGAACTCTTCATCGAATGACTCCCCATGCTCGCTGCAGGCAAGCAGGCGCCCGCGCGCCATGTCCCGCCACTCGGGGAGCATGAAAGCCATGGCCTGTTCGGGTGTAGGCGGCTCCCCGGGTGTCAGATCGTGAATCGCGAACACCTGATCGGACCACTCCAGTCGCTGCTGCTGCAGATCCAGATTCCAGCCGCCGATGCGTGCCACCTTGCTGGCCACCTCGAACAGCCAAAGGGCCCGCCCCTTGGCCGTCTCGGCATCGTGTTCACTGGTGACGTTCGTGTGGATGACGGCGGCACCACGTTCCATGCCCAGCTGGACGGGCACCACCTGCAGGCGGAACCAGCGCGCCTCAGTGGGGCTGTCGCAGGGATACTCGACGCTGAAATCGTCGCTGGCACCCTGGAGCACGGCGCGGATACCGTCACCAAAATCCTGGGCGGGATCTTCCGCTGCAACGCGGTCGCACACCTCGAGATAGTTGCTGCCCACGCCGTGATCGGGATCCGGGTTGGCATTGTCACGACCGAACCGACGCCAGGCTTCGTTGACGGCGATGATGGTGCCGCGCTGATCGATGAGCGCAATATGCGAGGGCAGCGCATCGAGGATTGCAGCCCGCTGGGCAGCGAACTGCCCCTGCAGAAGCTCTTCCCGCTGCAGGGCATCCTGGGCACCGGGCAGCAGCTGGGCCCGACCGCTGGGCAGCATGATGGTATCGACGTCTTCGCCGACGATCTCACGAATGCGGCGCTGGGTACGATCCAGCGTCTCCAGCAGTTCCTCGAGCTCTCTGTAATGGATGTCAGATTTCACGGCCGTAAACCGGACTCTGCAGGGCAAGAACCGTCTTGCCGCTGCCGGGGCTGCCTTCGATGAGCGAAGTCCTACCCCGTGGCAGACCACCGCCGGTGATGCCGTCGAGTCCGGCAATGCCTGTAGCCGTTTTCGGCAGTGAAGACTGGTAGATGAGTTCGGTCATGGAGAAACGCGTCCTGTGCGGGCATCACAAGGCGTCAAGAGAGGCGCAGCGAGCCGGCGTCCTGTGCGCAGAAGCCGCTGCTGTCCCGCTTTCGGCGATCATACACCCGTATCCGCTCCCGATCCCATGGCCCTCGATCGCTGGCGGACTGCAGCTGATTCGCTTGCAGCGGCCGGTGCCTTGAGCCCACAGCCGCCATCCCCGACAATCCCGGCTCCCGTCGCCCTGGCCACGCCAAGGTGGCACCGTCTCAAGCAGGGCCCGCCGCGTGCGCCGCGACCATCGTTCCTACTTCATCAAGCGCCTGCAGCATCGTCTCGAGCAGCGCTTCACCGAGCACTTCCTGCGCCCGCAGCTCGATGCGCTGGGCCCGAACTACCTCATCATGAAGCCCTGGAACCTGAAGCTGTACGGCCCGAACATCCGTCTGGGCAACAGCGTTCACGTCATTACCACGCCCGACCGCCCAGTAGGGCTTTCCGTCTGGGCCTATCAGGGACAGGAAGGAGCCATCGACATCGGCGACTACTGTCTGCTCTGCCCCGGCGTGCGCCTCGACTCCGCCAGCGGCATTCGCCTGGGCCAGGGCTGCATGCTGGCCGCGGGAGCCTACCTCACCGATGCGGACTGGCATGATCTCTACGATCGCACCCGGCCCATCGGCAGCACGCGGGAAATCGTCCTCGAAGACAACGTCTGGGTCGGTGACCGGGCTACGCTGTGCAAGGGCATCCACGTCGGTGAGAACTCGATCGTTGCCGCCGGCGCCATCGTCACCCATGACGTGCCCGCCAATGTGGTGGTGGCGGGCAATCCGGCACGCCAGGTGAAGACTCTCGATGATGCCGACCGGCCGCGGGTCACCCGGGCGGACCTGTTCGCAGACCCGGTGGCCTTGGCCGAACAGCTTGATCGCCTCGAACGTTACCTGCTCGCCGGCAACTCGACCTTGGGCTGGCTGCGCACCCTGCTCTGGCCGCGCCAGGGCGACTGAGCCGCTATTGCCGGGCGGTACGGATGGCGGGCGGCACCTCGTCCCGGGTGGACCGGAAGGGATTGATCTCGAGCCCCCCGCGCCGCAGATAGCGGGCGTAAACCGTGAGACTGTCCGGCGCACACTGCCGCTGAATGTCCACGAACACCCGTTCCACGGTTTCCTCGTGGAAACCGGAGTGATTGCGCAAGGAAATGATGTAGCGCAGCAGGTCCCCATGGTGGATCTGCCGGCCGGCGTACTGAATGAACAGCGTGCCCCAATCCGGCTGACCGGTCACCGGACAGCAGCTGCGCAGCAGATTGGAGTAAAGCGACTGGCGAACGTTGACCTCACCCTCCACCCGCAGCAGTTCCGGCCGCACCTCGTAGTGCTCCACGTCCACGTCGAGCGTATCGAGGCACAGGCCCATGAAATGCCCGAGGCCATCGGCTTCCAGCTGATCGAGGCTGACCAAGTTCACCATCACCGGGGCCCGGGCCGCCAGCATGACATCGGATTCGAGGGTGCTCAGCACATCGGCCCGATTGCTGAATTCGGTCTGGCTGAAGGAGCCGAGGTAGAGCTTGAGGGACTTCGATTCGATGATGCACGGCGAATTCGCAGGCACCTGCAGCAGCATCACCGCGATCTCCGGCCGTCCCTTGCGGTTGAGCCAGGAGAGCTCGTAGCCGGTCCAGCAGTCCATGCCCCTGAAGGGAAGTTCCCCCGCCTCGAGTCCGAGGGCCTTGCGCCCGGCCGCCCGCGGAATCGACTGCAGCAGCGAGGGGGTATAGGTGGAGGTATAGCGGGTCGGCTTGCCGAGCGCGAGCTCACCATAGTCCATGCTTCATCCCCGACTGCCGGTATCAGAACTGAGACTCGATGCCGCCAGCGTCAGCGTCAAACCTTCGGCGACGAGCGGCAGACCACAGGGCGCCGAGCGGATCACGTCCGCAACCCGATGCCTCGATTCAAGAACCACAGCGACAGCGCCCAGAACACCGCGGCAAACAGAGCCACCGCGAGGAACGACGCCGCCACCGGGACGTCGCCGCTGTAGCCGAAGAAGCCATAGCGGAAGCTCGACACCACATAGACGATGGGATTGAAGTAGGACAGCGTCCGCCAGAAATCAGGCAGCAGCTCGAGGGCATAGAAGACACCACCGAGATAGGTCAGCGGCGTCAGCACGAAGGCCGGAATGATGGAGATGTCGTCGAACTTGTCCGCGAACAGACCATTGAGGAACCCGGCTAACGAGAACACGATGGCGGTGAGCAGGAGCATACCCAAGGTCACGAACCAGTTGTGGATGCGGATCTCCACGAAGAACGCCGCCATCACCGTGACGATGGCCGCCACCGCCAGCCCCCGCGCCACGCCACCGGCGACGAAGCCCGCCAGCATCACCGAATTCGGCGTCGGCGACACCATCAGCGCCTCGATGCTCTTCTGGAACTTGGCCGAGAAAAACGAGGCGGAGACGTTGGCATAGGCGTTGGTGATCACCGACATCATGATCAGCCCGGGGACGATGAACTCCATGTAATCGAAGCCAGCCATCTCACCGATGCGGCGGCCGATGATGGCGCCGAAAATGGCGAAGTACAGCGCCATGCTGATGGCGGGCGGGATCAGCGTCTGGGGCCAGATCCGCAGAAAGCGCCGGATCTCCTTCAGCAGCAGGGTCCGGAACGCAACGACATTGGCGTCGAACACGGCACGCCGGCTGCTGGCTATGGCAAAGTCATCCTGCGGCATGCACCAGGGTCTCCGCGCTGCCTTCCGATTGGGTCAGCGCCACGAACAGCTGTTCGAGGCGATTGCTCTTGTTGCGCATGCTCCGGACCCGGATACCGGCTGCATCCAGGCGCTGAAACACTTCGTTGAGATCCTGCTCCCGGGCAATGTCCACTTCCAGGCAGGTGGGCTCGATGCGGCGAACCCCGTAGGGCGCCAGCTCCGGCACCTCCAGCAGCGGCTCAGCCAGGTCCAGCACCAGGGTCTCGGTGGTCAGCTGCTGCAGCAGTGCGCGCATGGTGGTGTTCTCGACGATCTCACCATGGTCGATGATGGCGATGTTGCGACACAGGGATTCCGCCTCTTCGAGATAGTGGGTGGTGAGGATGATGGTGGTGCCGGCCTCGTTCATCTCCCGCAGGAACGACCACATTGAGCGCCGGATCTCGATGTCCACCCCCGCAGTCGGTTCGTCGAGGATTAAGAGCCGGGGTTCGTGCACCAGCGCCCGGGCAATCATCAGCCGCCGCTTCATGCCACCGGAGAGATGCCGGGCCTGCTCGTTGCGCTTGTCCCACAGGCCCAGTTTACGCAGGTACTTCTCCGTCTGCCGGGCGGCCAGCCCGTGGCGCAGACCATAGAAGCCGGCCTGGGTCTCGACGATGTCGCCGACCCGCTCGAATATGGAGAAGTTGAACTCCTGCGGGACGACGCCGATCAGGCGTTTGGCAGCCGCGAAATCGCGGTCGATATCGATGCCGAAGATCTCCACCGCGCCCGCGCTCTTGATCACCAGCGAGCAGATGATGCCGATGGTGGTGGACTTGCCCGCACCGTTGGGGCCGAGCAGGGCAAAGAAGTCCCCCTGCTCCACCGTCAGATCGATACCCTTCAAGGCCTCGAAACCGCCGGCATAGATTTTCTTCAGCCCACGAATCGCCAGGGCCTTGGGCTCGGTCATGAAAACACCACTCGATGGCAGGCAGTGGACACCGCAGCGTACCGTGAGCAGGAAGCCCAGCAGGCAGCAGCAGCCTTCCGCGGATAGCCGCCTAGTGTAGCAGAGCAGGCCGGCCACCCGCACTGCAGGCCCTTGCCCCGCGGCAAGCCGTCTCGGCGCGGACGGCAATCGCTCACTACGCTGCGCTTCGTGAGCTTCCCACAGACCAACCCTTCACGCATGACGGTGTTTACGGTACTGTCCTCCGCCGCGACCCCGCCGCCCGCGCCGGGAAGAGTCCGAGGAGACAACCATGACCCTATTTGCCGCGCCGCTCGCCCAGAGCCGCCCCGACGAGGTCGCCCTTCGCGACACCCGCGTGGCCCTGCTCTGGAAGGATGTGGATGACGTTCTCAATCGAGCCGCCAACGCCCTGATCCGTATGGACCTCGGTCCCGACCGGCGCATCGCCGTGTTTGCGGAAAACGGAGTGGAAACCGCCTTGGCAAACCTCGGCGGACTGATCGGCAGCGCCTCGGTCATTCCCGTGAACTTCCACCTGACCGCCGAAGAAGTCGCCTACATCCTCAAAGACGGCGGCGCGCGCGTGCTGTTCGTCGATCCGGAAACGCTGGAACGGGGCATGCAGGCCGCTGCCGAAGCCGGCATCGACACCGTGATCGGCTGGCGCTGCCCACCCCGTGATGGGCTGCTGGACTGGGAGCAATGGCTGGCCTCGTCCTCGCCGGAGGAACCCGACTCGAGCCTGCCGCCCCGGCCGAACCTGCTCTACACCTCGGGCACCACGGGCCGCCCCAAGGGCACCGATCTGCCTCCGACCATGTTTGCGGGGGGCGACACCCTGGCCGAGCACCTTAAGAACATGAAGGAGAACCCGCTGGCGGCCTTCGGCACCCATCTGGTGATCGGCCCCATGTACCACACCGGCCCCCTGTCCGGAGCACGGCTGCTGGCCGCCGGCGTCCCCTCCGTCATCCTCGGCCGCTTCGACGCCGAGAAGACCCTGGCCGCCATCGACGCCTACAAGACCGAAACTTCGGTGATGGTGCCGACCCACTTCGTGCGCATGCTGGCCCTGCCCGACGAGGTCAAGGCCCGCTACGACGTCAGCTCCATGACCTTCGTCTCCCACACCGGCGCCAAGTGCCCCATGGACGTCAAGCGCGCCATGATCGAATGGTGGGGCCCGGTGTTCACCGAAGCCTACGGGGCATCGGAAGTGGGCACCACCTGCGGCATCGACTCCGAAGAGTGGCTCGCCAATCCCGGTTCCGTGGGCAAGGCACGGGAGCCCTTCGAAGCCCTGATTCTCGATGAAGACGGCAACGAGCTGCCGCCGAACACCGAAGGCCGGCTGTATTTCCGCGACACCACCGGCCGCGGCATCATCTACCACAACGATCCGGAGAAGACCGCTGCCGCCCACATCGCCCCCGGGGTGTTCACCTTGGGCGAGATCGGCTACATGAACGAAGAGGGCTACGTCTGGATCACCGATCGTTTCAGCGACATGATCGTGTCGGGCGGAGTGAACATCTATCCGGCCGAGGCCGAGCAGATCCTGATCCACCACCCGGCCGTCGTCGATGTCGCCTGCATCGGTATACCCGATGACGTCATGGGTGAATCCCTTAAAGCGCTGGTCATTCCCCGCGATCCCGCAGCAACGCCTGCTCCCGAAGAACTGATCCGTTGGTGCCGGGAGCGGCTGTCCCACTACAAGTGCCCCCGCAGCGTCGACTACGTCGACGACCTCGGCCGCAACACCATGGGCAAGATCAACAAGCGCAAGCTCAAGGCGCCCTACTGGCAGAACCATGCGGGCTGAAAGGCGGGATGGCGATGGCTGACGCAAGCGGCGGCCTTCCAGACCGCGTCGCCTGGGCGCTGGAGGCCTGCCGCACCCTGCAGCGACAGTGCCTGCAGGCGGTCGCTGCCGAAGCCCGGAGCGACGAGTTCGAGCAACTGCTCGCCGCCTTCGAGCGTCTGCTCGAACTCATGGCGGCGCTGTCCCCGGAGTACGAACACCAGGGCCGCGTGGTCCTCACCCGCATCCAGTCCCAGCTGCCGGATCTCTGGCCCCATGTGGACCGTCGCCTGCTGTGGTTCTTCGGCGGCGACTGCCTGCACTTCCTCAGCGACGAAGAAATCGACGCCTTCCAGGCGGCTGAAGATCAGGGCTGAACAGCTTTTTCGAAGCGAATGTCCAGGGCCTTCAGGCCGCGCAGGAAACTGTGGGGAACGTGGGCGTAGGTCTCGTCCGGGTCCGCGGGCCGAATGTTGTCGAGCCGCTCGAGCAGGATCGTGAAGCCGCTGAGCAGCTCCTGCCGACCGAGTGAAGCACCCGGGCAGAAATGCGGTCCGGAACCGAAGGAGAGGTGCGCCCCTGCCTTGTGCCGGCAGACATCGAAGGTTTCACCGTCCGGGAACACATCCTCGTCGCGATTCGCAGCGGCATAGCCTAAGGCCACCATGGACCCTTTCGGCAGTTTCACCCCGCCAAGCTCCGTGTCCTCCAGAACGATGCGGAACAGGTGCAGCACCGGCGTTTCCACCCGCAGCACCTCCTCCACGAAATTCTTGATGCCTTCCGGATGCTCACGCAGGTACTGCATCTGCTCAGGATGCTTCAGCAGCAGCATCATTCCCGAGCCGATGGCATTGGTAGTGGTTTCGTTGCCGCCGGTGATCAGCTGATCGAGCAGGTCCTGCAGCTCGTACATGTCCAGACGCCGGCCATCCACTTCGGCATGCACCAGATCGGAAATGATGTCGTCCCGCGGTTGTCTGCGCCGGTCCTCGATCACTTCGGCAAAGTAGTGCTGGGCTTCCACGACAAGCCGCGCGCATTCCAGCGCCTGGGCTTCGTCCATGTGGTGACCGCCTGGACCGAGCATCGCATCCGACCAGATCTTGATCTTCAGCACATCTGCACGCGGCACGCCCAACTGATCAGCGATCACGGTGCACGGCAGGGGCACGGCGAAGTCACGGACGAAGTCACACTCACCCTGATCGATGAAGGCATCGATGAGATCGTTCACCACGCCTTCGATGTAGGGCACCATTGTCCGCACCCGGCGCGGCGTGAAGGCCTTGTCCACCAGCTGCCGGTAGAGCGTGTGGACAGGGGGATCCGTGCGCTGCAGGGTGGACACCCGACCCCAGCCGTGCTCCCGCCGATAGGCCTCAGCCGCCGCCTGGGGCCCCGTGCGGGAACCACCGAGGGCGTAGATGTCGTTGGAGAAGATCTGCGGGTTGCGTTTGACCGTACGGATGTCCTTGTAGCGCGTCACGTAGAACATCTTCAGTTCCGGCATGAAGCGCACCGGCGCCTCCTCCCGCAGCTGGCGGAAGAGCGGAAACGGACACTCGAGCACGTTCGGGTCCAGCAGGCTGCCTTCGATTTCCGACATCACGATCCCTCCTGCCCGCATCGCCCAGAGAACTGGTTACTGTTCCACGTTTACCACCAGGAGATAACTCTCGAATCCGCGGGAATTGACCGAAAGCCCCTGTTTTTCTGGTGTAACGCGCATTTTCTGTTGACACCCAAAAACCTGCAGTCTAGCTTGTTTCAACGGCAGTAACATTTGCAACTGCCTGCATAAATTTCAGACGACCGGCCCGACCTCCTGGTCTGCGGCCCGGTTGTCGTCGTACCTGGGGAGGCCGATGAAGCTCGTAGCGTCACCGATGCACGTCGCACAGGCGCGGCTGAGAGCCTGCCGACCGAGCGCCATCAGGCTGGCCACTCCGGCATGAGCACACCCGTGGGCGACGCCGCCGAGACCGCAGATCCAGTGGTCACCCAGTCTCCGCATGGGGCGTCCCCGCATGGGGCCTACCCCCATCCGGCCTACGCCTGGTTCGTCGTCTCCATTCTCGTCCTGGCCTCCATCATTTCCTACATCGACCGGCAGGTGGTGGCCATCGTTGCCGACGAGATGAAGGCCGACCTCGGCCTCGGTGACGCCCAGATCGGCCTGCTCTACGGCATCTTCGCCGTGTTCTACGCCATCGCCGGGCTGCCCCTGGCCTACCTGGCCGATCGCAAGAGCCGCAAGCACATCATCGCCGCCGGGGTGTTCTTCTGGAGCATGATGACCGTCGCCTGCGGCCTGTCACGCAACTTCTGGCAGGTGCTGCTGGCCCGCATCGGCGTCGGCGTCGGCGAAGCCACCCTGCTGCCGGCCACCAACTCCCTGGTCAGCGATTACTTTCCCCGCGACCGCATTCCGCTGGCCCTGAGCGTGTTCCAGACCGGCGCCATTCTGGGCACGGGCCTCGCCTTCGTCATCGTCGGCTTCGTGCTCAGCATCGTCGAACAGCGCCCGGTGCCGGTGGTCCCCATCTTCGGCCCGCTCGCGCCCTGGCAACAGACCTTCATCATCGTCGGCGCCCCCGGCATCCTCATCGCGCTGGTGATGCTCATCATTCGCGAACCGATCCGCCGGGTCCTGATCAATCCGGCCACCGGCAACGCCAACGCCACCTTTGCCGAGATCAAGGCGTTCTACAAACGCAACCTGTGGACCTTCATGCTCCACCATTTCGGCTTCCTGTCCTTCGCGATGATGGGTTTCGCCTTCGTCTTCTGGACCGTGCCGTTCTTCTCCCGCGTGCATGACGTCCCGCCCGCTACGGCTGCCCAGATCTTCGGCTGGATCTTCATTCTCTGCGCGCCCTTCGGGGCCGTGTGGGCCGGGCTGCAGGCGGGCTGGTTCAATCGCCGCGGCTACAAGGACGGCAACATCATGGCAGGCCTGCTCGGCGGCGCGCTGGGCATTCCCCTGGTGCTGCTGATCCAGATCATGCCGACGCCGACCCTGGCCTTCATTCTTTACGCACCGGCGGTGTTCTTCGTGAACTCGCCCTTCGGGCTGGCCTACGGCGCCCTGCCGGTGATCACACCGCCGCAAATGCGCGCCATGATCGCCGCCATCTACATGTTCGTCGTCTCGGTGGGCATGATGCTCGGACCGCCGCTGGCCGGCGTGTTCAACGAACAGATCTTCACCCAGTCCGATGGGGTGCGTTATTCACTGATCGCCTTGACCATCATCTTCGGCGGCTTGGGGTGCCTGTCACTCTGGCTGTGCCGCCGTCACTACGCCCGCAGCATGGAGGAAGCCGATGCCATGGAGGTCGCCGGCAATAAAGCCGCGACCTGATGTCCACAGCATTCGCGCCAGGTCAAACCTGAGCTCGTAACGCTTGCAACTGTAGTACGGATCGCCTTCGGCGAGCTGCGCACCCGCGCGCTCGCCGCAGCGATCCGGGGTGCAGCCGTACCCCCGGCTCGAAGCCGGAAAAACGTCGCCGACAGCGCCTTCGGGTGCCTGCCCGTGCGATTTCAGCAGTAGTCGCCGCGCAGGACAGCGATCCGGCCGGCGTCATGACATGTCGTCAAAGTAACGCTCAGATAGAGAGAGACATCATGAAGTATTCAACTCCATACGGCCGTTGGCTCGGACTGCTGCTGTCCGGCAGCACCCTGGCCGCAGCCCCCTTTGCACTGGCCCAGCAACCGACCACAGGCGAGAGTGTACGCCGCGCATCGACCATCGAAGAGATCGTGGTCACCTCCCGTCGCCGCGAAGAATCGCTGCAGGACGTCCCCATGGCCGTCACCGCGTTCTCCGAAGATCGGCTCTACAAGCAGTTCGCCGTCGATCTCCGTGACTTCAGCGCCGCGGTGCCGAACTTCCAGCTCGAGCAGGTCGGCCTGTTCCAGTCCGCCGCCGCGTTTTCCGCCCGGGGCATCGGCACTGCCGGGATCGAATCCCTGAACGACCCCGTGGTCGCGGTCTTCGTCGACGGCCAGTACTACCCGCGCAACGCCAACGCCCTGCTCGACGTCTTCGACCTCGAAGCCGTGGAAGTGATGCGTGGCCCCCAGGGAACGCTTTACGGCCAGAACGCCTTCGCCGGCGCGGTCTCCGTCCGCAGCCGCCGCCCCACCGGTGAGCGCGAGGCCCGCTTCGAAGCCACCGTCGGCAACTACGACAGCCGGATCTTCAAGGGGTCGGTGGAGGCGCCGCTGATCGAGAACGTCCTCAACGCCAAACTGTCGCTGATCCATCGCGACTTCGACGGCTACTTCACGG
Organism: Gammaproteobacteria bacterium; assembly: GCA_020832085.1. Classification (GTDB taxonomy): domain Bacteria; phylum Pseudomonadota; class Gammaproteobacteria; order Pseudomonadales; family Azotimanducaceae; genus SLTB01. The sequence continues at coordinate 13,876 of JAFIFJ010000095.1, forward strand.
TGCGCAACAACAGTGACTTCAGCGAGGCTGAACTCGACGCCCTCGCCGGCCGCCCGGTGAGTCAGAACATCGGCCGCTCGGCCCAGGGCGAAACCAAGACCGTCGCCCGCGGCACCCTGCAGTGGCTGCCCCGCGACGACATGGAGGTGACGCTGATCACCACCCGCGAATGGAACCGTGGCGACGGTTCGCCGGGCATCAATGGTTTCATCGACCCGCCCGGCGGCAGTGTCTTTGCCGCCCTCGGCTTCCCGGGCCGTGACCCTTTCGGTGACACCCACCGCGGTGTCGAAGGCGACGGCTCCAATCCCTTCCACATCGGCGCCAACCATCGGGACGTCAACGATCAGGATCTGCTGAACGTGGTGCTCGAAAAAGTCTGGGATACCCAGTACGGCGAGTGGACCACCATGCTCAGCTTTCAGACGGTGGACAGCTTCATCACCACCGACACCGACGGCGAACTGGTGGACCTGTTCTCCTCCGAGCGTCAGGAAGACTACGAGTCCATCCAGTTCGAAACCCGCTTCATGATGCAGCCCTCTGAGCGCAGCAACCTGCTCACCGGCCTGTTCGTGATGCGCGACAAGTACGACCTCACCCAGGCCCTGCTGCTGGGCTTCGGCGCGGCAGGCGACCCCACCGCAAACCCGCCCATCCCGGCCGTCCCCGCCTATCAGTTCCCCACGGACGTTCGCTCGCTGTCCTATGGCCAGAATGGTCAGAAGCGCATCAGCGTCGCGCCCTACGTGGACTACACCTACGACCTCACCGACGACCTGTCATTGAACCTGGCCGTCCGCGCGACCTGGGAGGAGAAGCAGGGCTACAACATCCCCAACCAGAACGCCGCAGGTCCCGGTGGCCTGATCGTGGACATCGGCCGAGGTGATGCCGATCTGCTGGAGTTTGCCCTCGACTGCGGCCAGAACAGCGAGAGCTGGTTCAACATCGCACCGCGCATCGGCCTCGACTACCGGCCCCAGGAGAACATCCTGCTGTTCGGTTTCTGGCAGCGGGCCTACAAGTCCGGCGGCCTGCTCAACAACTCAGCGACCTGCGGGCCCTTCCTGGAGGATCCGGTGGACGAGGAGCAGGTGGACAACTTCGAAATCGGCATGAAGGGCAACTTCTTCGACAACCGCCTGCTGTTCAACGTCAATGCCTTCTATTCCAAGTACAAGGATCTGCAGCGCACGGTCATCCGCTTCGCGCCGCAGACGCCGACCCAGCAGGAGACCTTCACCTCCAATGCTGCCGGCGCCGACATCTACGGCATCGAGATCGAGACCCAGGCCATCCTCACCGACGGCCTGAGCCTGATCGCCAACGTCGGTTGGCTCGATGCCAGCTACGATGACTTCTGCACGGCCCTGAACGGCCCGGTGACCATTCCGGTGGGCGAGACGCCAACATCGCCCTGCGGCTCGGCGGTCCTGCTCAATCCGGACACCGGTCTGGCGCTGATCGATGGCGACTTCAGCGACCTCGACCTCACCCGTGCACCGACGTGGGATCTCTCCACCCGCCTGATCTACGACTGGGAACTCGGACGCCACGGTTACGTTTCCATGGAAGCGGCCTACAGCTACACCAGTAAGCTGCATACCCAGGTCAACAATGCCTTGCGTACCGACCGGGCAGCGCTCAACCGCTTCGACGCCTCCATCACCTGGGGTGACGTCAGCGACCGCTACCGGGTCTCCCTGTGGGGCAAGAACCTGACCAACAACGTCGTCCGCCTCTCCCGTACGGAGGTGTCTCCGCTGTTCTCGTTCGAGTTCCCCACGGCACCGCGTACCTACGGTGTCACGGTCTCCGCGAGCTTCTGAGCGCAGCAGCAGACTGCCGGTCCCACCCTGGGCGCCGGCAGTCTGTCCCGCCCTGCACTATCGGGGCGGCCCTCATGGGGCCGCCCTTTCCAGGCACCCATGACTTCTCCATACTGTGAACTATCGATTTCGCCAGCAGACATCACCCTGCGAATCGGCGAACCTCGCTAAGGGACATGGTATCCAGGGCAAGCCGTCGGAGTACGGCACCCTGCAGGACCGCAGCATCAGGACTGTCCCGTCCCAGCAACAACTGCGGCCAGCACTTCTGAAGATGCAATACAGCCTGGCAGGCACAGGGAACATCGTGTCTGCAGGTTATAACTAATCAGCATTTCAGCATTAGTGGGAGAGGGATCATGAAGCGCTTGTCTGCTCGCAGCCGATGGCTGGGACTGTTCGTCTGTGGGGGTATGGTCGCCGCCACACCACCCGTCCTGGCTCAGCCCGCCACCGAGGACACCTCGGCCCGGCGTACGACCATCGAAGAAATCGTGGTGACCTCACGGCGCCGTGAGGAATCCTTGCAGGACGTCCCCATGGCGGTCACTGCCTTTTCTGACGACCGCCTGTACAAGCAGTTCGCTGTGGACCTGCGCGACTTCGGGCCCGCCGTACCCAACTTCCAGCTCGAACAGGTCGGCCTGTTCCAGTCCGCCGGGGCATTCTCCGCCCGAGGCATCGGCACCGCCGGTATCGAGTCCTTCGCTGATCCCGTCGTGGCCGTGTTCGTCGATGGCCAGTATTACCCGCGGAACGCGAATGCCCTGCTCGATATCTTCGACCTAGAGGCTGTGGAAATCATGCGCGGCCCTCAGGGCACCCTTTACGGCCAGAATGCTTTCGCGGGTGCAGTATCGGTGCGCACACGGCGGCCCACCGGCGAGCGCAGTGCGCGCTTCGAAGCGACTTTAGGCAATTTCGATAACCGCATCTTCAAGGGTGCAGCGGAAACACCGATCATCGAGGACGTCCTCAACGCCAAGATCTCGCTGATCCATCGCGACTTCGACGGCTACTTCAAGGTCCGCAACCAGAGCAACTTCACCAATGCCGAACTCGATGCCCTTGTCGGCAGACCGGTGAGCCAGAACATCGGCCGCACGGCCCAGGGCGAAACCAAGACCGTTGGCCGGCTGACCCTGCAGTGGCTGCCCCGGGAGGACATGGAGGCAACCCTGATCACCACCCGGGAGTGGAACCGCGGCGACGGCTCACCAGGGCTCAACGGGTTCTTCGAGCCCAACGGTGGGCCCAGCGTCTTTTCGCTGTTCGGCTTCCCCGGCGTGGACCCCTTCGGCGATGCCCACCGTGGCGTCGCCGGAGATGGCTCCGATCCCTTCATCATCGGCGCCAATCACCGCGACGTGAACGACCAGGATCTGCTCAACATCGTCGCAGAGTTCGTCTGGGATACGGACTATGGCCAGTGGACCACCATGTTCAGCATCCAGGACGTGGACAGCTTCATTACCACCGATACCGATGGCGAACTGGTGGATCTGTTTTCCTCGGAACGCGCCGAGACCTACGAGTCGGTGCAGTTCGAGACCCGATTCAACATGCAACCCAGTGAGCGCAGCAACCTGAACGCTGGCCTGTTCGTCCTGCGAGACAAGTACGAACTCACCCAGGCCCTGTTCCTCGGCTTCGGCGCTGCCGGTGATCCCACAGCCACGCCGCCCATTCCGGCCGTACCGACGTTCCGCTTCCCAACGGACGCGCGCTCCCTGTCCTTCGGCAATAACGGCCAAAAGCGCATCAGCGTGGCGCCCTATGTGGATTACTCCTACGACCTCACCGACACCCTGACGCTGAACCTCGCCGTCCGCGCCACCTGGGAGGAAAAGCAGGCCTTCAACAACCCCAACCAGAATGCTGCCGGACCCGGAGGGATCCTTATCGACATCGGCCGGGGCGATGGTGACCTCCTGCAGTTCGATCTGCAGTGCGGTCAGGCCAGCGAGAGCTGGTTCAACATTGCACCCCGCGTGGGTTTGGAGTACCGGCCACAGCCCGGCCTGATGCTGTTCGGCTTCTGGCAGCGGGCTTTCAAGTCAGGTGGTCTACTCAACAACTCGGCCACCTGTCAGCCCTTCCTCACCCAACCCTTTGACGAGGAGCAGGTGGACAACTTCGAGATCGGCATGAAGGGCACCTTCTTCGACAACCGTCTCGTGTTCAACGCCAATGCCTTCTTCTCCAAGTACAAGGATCTGCAGCGTACCGTGATCCGCTTTGCACCCAACACGCCCACCCAGCAGGAGACGTTCACCTCCAATGCTGCCGGCGCGGAGATCTACGGTATCGAAGTGGAAACCACCGCCATTCTGCTGCCTGGTCTGACCTGGATGGCCAATATTGGCTGGTTGAGTGCGGAGTATGACGAGTTCTGCACGGCGCTGTTCGGGCCGCAATTCATCCCTGTTGGCGAACAACCCACCTCACCTTGTGGCTCTGCGGAACTGCTCAATCCTGAAACGGGTTTGGCCCTCATCGAAGGCGACTTCAGCGGCCTGGATCTGGCCCGTGCGCCGAAGTGGGACGCCTCCACCCGCCTGATCTACGACTGGGAACTCGGGCGCGCCGGCCACATCTCGGTCGAAGGGGCCTACAGCTACACCAGCAAGCTGCACACCGCCGTCAACAACAACCTTCGCACCGACCGCGCCAGCATCGGCCGGCTCGATGCCTCCCTCACCTGGGAGGATGCCTCCGAGCGTTACAAGGTCTCCCTGTGGGGCAAGAACCTCAATGACAAGGTCGTCCGCCTGTCACGGACCGAGGTGGCCAACCTGTTCACCTTCGAGTTCCCCACCGCCCCGCGCACTTACGGCGTGACGGTATCGGCGAGCTTCTGAGTTCAGCTCACGTCAGCAATGCCCAAAAAGGGGGGGCCCGGCCGCGGGGGCCCCCCTTTTCTTTACTTCAAACCGCGGCGCTTCGCTTCCTTCTCGAATCGAACCACATCGGATTCCAGCGGCTCGGCGAGTTCGCTCTCGTCGAGGGTCCCGGCGGTGTGGGCCGCCATCTTCGCGCCGTCATAGGTGATGAACTTCTCCGGCTTCAGTTCCAGCACGATGCGCATGGGTGAATCGAGCATGGTGCGGAACTTCTCCGCCTTGGCCGGATCGTCAGGATTGAGGTGATGGGCGAAGTCCTTGTAGAACCACTGCTTGGTCGCCTCGTCATCGTGAATGACGACCTTGCCCTTGAGCGTGATGTGCTTGCCCGGGCCGAAGGACGTGCCGCGACTGGTGAGCACCACCGCCGACTTGGGATTGCGGCGAATGGCCGACACCCGGTGCCGGTGGGCGCCGCAGGTCATCCACAGGCTGCCTTCGTGCCAGAGGCAGGAGTGGATCACGCCCATGGGGTAATCGTCCTTGGTCACCCAGTTGAAGCTGCATTCCCGGACTTCCCGCAGCAGTTTCTCCTTGGTGTCCGGATCCAGTTGGTAGATCGAGACCTGTTCGTAATTCTCAAGCGACTTGGACATCAGATTGCTCTCCTGAATGGGACTACACACCGATCGAGGCCACCCGCTTCGGCGATGGTGGATCCCGCGGATTCAATTGCACTTCGATGCGGTCATCCACGACCCGCAGGGGATAGGTGGCGATCCCGGTCCAGGCCGGCGGCGTCAGATGCCGACCGTCCTTGAGATCGAAGCGGGCGCCATGCTTCGGGCACACCACACAGTGCCCCCGGATCCGGCCACCCTCGAGCTTCTCCTCCGCGTGGGAGCACATGTTGCGCACGGCATAGAACTCGCCGTTGATGTTGCACACCAGAATGTCGTGGCCGTCGAGCTGGAACGCCTTGTTCTTGCCCGGCGCCACGTCGGAAGTCAGGGCGAGCGGATGAAACTCACCGCCTTCGTTTGCGGTCATGAATGCAGTTCCTCGATCAGATCAGTTCGGCACGCCCGCAGGCGTCGTCCCTGGCAGCGCGCTCTGCGGCCATGATAGACCAGCAGGAAGCTGCGCCGGTGATGACTCGCGCCATCAGGGTGCCGTTTTGCGCAGCCCGTACCGTTCCACGTTTTCCTCACCGAACAGATAGCGATCAATGACGTCATGGTGAAAGGGAATGCGCCGCTCCTGATTGGCAAACACCGGCCGATAGAAGCCCTGGGAGGCCAGCCCCGCCTGCTGGGTGGTCCAGATGCTGACGTCCTGATCAATTCCCGGCCCGACGCTGACCTCGCCCTGTTTGCCGACAACGTGCTCGGCCTGATAGTCCTTGTTCACCAGCTTCTGCATGTTCTTGTTGTAGATGGAACTGCCATCCTGGGGAAAAAGCTGGAAGTTCCACATGTCGAACAGGCACTTGCCGGGATCGGTAGGATGGGGTTCCGCGCGCAGCCAGATGATGCCGTCAGGCTTCATGCTCAGGGTGAGATTTGGGAACAGCGTGTAGTGGTAGTTGTCCGTCAGCTGCTCGTCGCTGTAGCGGGAGAAATCGAAGCCCTTGGCCGCACCGAGCTTGCGTTTCTGAGCCCAGAGATCGAAGCGCATCTGCGTGAGATCGCGGTCGCGATAGTCCTCCACGTCGAGTTCCCAGAACTTCAGCTCCGACCGCACGTAGTTGGGCAGTTCGTCGACGGATGTCACGGTCGGCCCAGGTGCGCCACCGGGCATCAGCATGCGGCAGTGGCCATTGGGATAGAGGTCGAACTGGGTATTCTCGATGCGATCGTCGAGAAAGAAGCGCGCCTCCGGGTGCACGATGCGGACGTGATAGGACTCGTTGAAGTTGTCCTGCACGACCTTCCAGTTGCATTCGAGTTCCATGGTGACCCAGTCGGTACGGGTCATCTTCTCGATCTCGTAGCTGTCGAGCTGATCGGCCATGGGTGCCAGAAACTCACGCAACCCCACGCAGTCCTTATCCATGTTGAACCAGACCATACCGGCCCAGGTGTCGCAGGGAATCTCATTCAAGCGCAGGTGGTCGCAGGGATTGCCGTCGAGGAAGTCGTGGCTGTCTTCCACGTGCACGAGAGCACCGTCCGCCGCCCACTTCCAGCCGTGGTAGGCGCACTGCATCGTGCCGTCACCGATGACGCTGCCCTCTTCGGACGTGGTGAGCAGATTCCCGCGGTGCTGACAGATGTTGTAGAACGCCCGGATACGGTCGTCGAAACCGCGGATCATGAGGATGGATTCGCGCCCGACCTGATGGGTGATGTAGTCGCCCCGCTCCGGCAGCTGCGCCACCAGCCCGCCCACCATCCAGACCCGGGTCCACATCCGCTGCCATTCCAGGTCCATGAACTCCCTGGAGGTGTAGCGGTTGCCCATGAAGTCCTTGCGGCTGACTCTCGGCTCGAGAGCCTTGCTGCGGTCGATGCCGACGTCACTGCGCCGTACGTCCGTGGGGCGGGTCGCCATATCGTCCTCCCGGTTCTCAAAGGTGCGCAGCTCTACCCTGCGCGAGAGATGCGCACGGCGGCTGCCTGATGTTCCCCAGCGTTCATTGAAGAATCTCGGCGTGAGAAGATCAGCTCTCGGATTAGCCAGTTCCGCCCACCCTGAGTCTGCCGCCGACAAACACCATGGATTTACACTGGCGGACGGGGCAACATGCCTGCGCTTGACCACCTTCGGCAGCCGACATAGGCTCCCCAAACCGAGAGGTATCAGGATTGCTATCCGTGTCCAAAGCTGTCAAAGCGCGCCTCGACCGCGCGTATCGGCGACTCGTCAAGGCGACTGATCTTCTCACCGCAGCCGAGCAGATCAAGGCCATGGGCGAAGCTTTGGGCCTGACCCACCCGGCTGTCATCGACGACTACGCCCAGCGCCAACTGCTGACTGCGGAAGACGGCGTCCGCCTCTCCGAGCTGTTCGGCTGGGAGGAGGATTTTCAGCGCGACTGGGTGGAGCACAGCCTGCACCGGGTGAGTCCCGTCGGTGCCGTCTGCCGCGTCACCACCCGCCCGTTCTCCTGGAGTTCTGCCACCATGACGGCCCTGGCCAGTGAACTCGGCGGGCGATCCGGCCGCGGCTGGCATCTGACACCTGACCGCGGTATCGCTGGCGGCATCAGCATCCCCATCCATCTGCCCCGCTGCGGCATTGGTTCGGTGACCTGGGTCACCCGGGATCAGGAAGTCGACCTCGACGATCTGCTGGACAGCTACGGCGATCTGCTGCGGCTTGCCGCCCTGCGTTTCATGGACCTCGTCTACGCCGGCCGTGAAGAAGAACTCGGCGAACCCTACGCCGCCCCTTTGAGCGAGCGCGAAGTGGAATGCCTGACCTGGGTGGCGCTGGGCCGCACCGACGGCGAGATCGCCGAGCTGATCCACCGCTCCCCCACCACCGCCCGCTTCCACGTCGAAAACGCCATGACCAAGCTCGGAGCCCGCAACCGCGCGCAAGCCGTTGCCGTCGCCTGCCAGCTCGGCCTGATCCACGCCATCAACACCCACTGACGGCCCAGGCTGAGATCGTGGCCGACGAACTGAAGCTCTTCAATCGCGACTACATCCACGGCTACATCGTCGACGAGCACGAATCCTGCCTCTGACTTCCAGAGTCCGCCCTCAAGATGAGCGAGCCTGACCGGGACGCTCAATCCACCCGCAGGTGCAGTTCCGGCAGATTGCGCAGAATGAAGCTGGCTTCGGCTTCCGGTAGCTCCCTGTCAGGGTCGAGCCGGTAGCGGCGCCCCCCTGCCAGCAGCGACGCAAAGCCGAGGTTCAACTCCTGGCGCGCCAGGGGCGCACCGATGCAGTGGTGGACCCCGGAACCGAAGGCGAGCTGCGATCCGGCCTTCTTGCGATCGAGATCCACCCGGTCCGGATCCGGGAACTGCCGCTCGTCGCGATTGGCGGCGCCATAGCGCAGCATCACGAGCTGGCCGGCCTTCAGCGCCACGCCGCCGAGTTCCGTATCCCGGGTGACGAGCCGGGGCAGCCCCTGCACCGGCGCTTCGAGACGCAGCGTCTCTTCCACGAACACCTTGATGTTGGCCGGGTTGTCGGCAAGCGCGTCCTGCAGTTCCGGGTTCTCACACATGAGCAACATGCCCCAGCCGAAAGCGCTGCTGGTGGTCTCGTGCCCGGCCACCAGGAACTGTCCGAGAATGCTCAGGATCTCGCCGTGGGTGAGGTAGCGGTCCTCGTCCGCGAGCCGGCTGTTGGCCAGAATGCTGATCATGTCCTCCCGCGGATCTTCACGCCGGGCTTCGACCAGCCCCACCAGCAGCTTCTGCAGATCCAGCGCGAGCTGTGCGCGCCGCACCATTTCCTCGCCCGGCATGGGCGTCAGGCGCAAGCCGGCTGCGGCAGCCGTTGCAGCGTCATCGAAGAAGGTCCGATTCTCCTGCGGAATGCCGAGCCGGTCGGCAATGATGGCCAGCGGCACCGGAAAGGCAAAGGTCTGCATGAAGTCCATGCTGCCCTGCTTCGGAAACCCCGCAATGGCGCCATCGATCACGGTCTGCACCGCGGCCTGGGCCGACTTGATCCGGGCGGCCACGAACAGCTCGTTGACCAGCGAGCGATAGCGGGTGTGGTCCGGCTCGTCCAGCGTCAGCATGGTGGGCGGGACCGGGATCATCGCGCTGTCGATGCGCCGCAGCTCAGCCTGAACCTCAGGACTGGCCGACTCGAAGGCCATGCGCCGGGATTCCTGCAGGAAACCGTCATAGCGGCTGGAGAACGTCTCGGTATCGCGTATGGCCTCGCGCACGAGATCGTAGCGGGTGATCACGTAAAGACCGAGATCCGGTGACTGGTACACGGGCGCCTCGTCCCGCAGCTGACGATAGGCCTCATAGGGGCGTTTGAGGGTCGCCACGTCGAACAACTGAATTGCCGGCGCTTCTGCCATGATTTCCGCTCCATCCCAGGTTGGGACGAGAACACCATCACGCACGCTTGCTGTCAATCGGGGCCGACCCGGCTGCCCGGGCCTTGGGCAACCAGCACGGTTGACTGGACGCTGCCGCGGCGGCTGTGCTACGTCTGCATCCGACGCTTCCTTGGGGCCAGGAACTTGGAGCCAGGAACCTGAGGCCACGCAACAGGAGCCCTGCCAGCATGTATGACTCCAGCCGTTTCTTAAGCGCTGCGCTGCTGTCGGGCATGGCGCTCACTGCAGCACTGTCGCTGTTACCACCCACTGCTTTCGCCAACCCGAACGAGGGCCCATCCGCCATGTATCCCAGTCAGCAGGAAGTTGCCGCCACCGTGGCGCGCCAGGACATCGAGTATCTGCGCCGTATGTACGGCCACGCCACCGACATGATCGGCCAGAACACCCCTGAAGCCATCGCCGAGGGCCTGGCCATCTATCAGCGCATCTTCACCGCCGATGCCCATATCAGCGCCCACTCCCCCGGAGCGCCGCCTCTCACCGCCGCCGGCCCCGAAGGCTGGGCCGAGGTGGTCGAGACGGCCTTGTCCAAGTTCAAGGCCACCCAGCACCTGATCGGCTCCCAGCTGGTGACCATCGAAAGCCTGCCCGAAGCGGGCGATCCCGACTCCGGCCGCGCCTCCATGTCCAGTCACCTTCATGCCTGGCACCACGGCCATGACGACATCCTCGACATCTTCATCGGCATCTACCACGACAAGGTGCGCTACGTTCCCGGCACGGGATGGCAGATTGCAGAGATGGAACTGCTGCGGATTTCCGGAGAGATCCGGCCGCCGCTGGCCCAACCCTGATTCACCGGCGCGGGCTCCAGATCCAGGTTCCACGTTCGCTTCACAGGAAGGACCCCGACCATGGCCTACGATCTCAACAAGGTTCCTGCCCAGGTCAAACCACACAAGACCTATCAGGACTACCTCGATGAAGACCGCCACGAGCCCGCGCCATCACTGCGGGATGTCGGTGACGCCCCGCCGCGCCTGCATGACGTCGATGCGCGCCGCTACTTCGACCGTGGCTTCTACGAGCGGGAACGCAAGGTCTTCGACCACGTCTGGCAGGTGGCCTGTCGGGAGGAGCACATCCCCGAAGTCGGTGACTTTCACGTCTACGAGATCGGCCAGCGTTCCTATCTGGTGGTGCGCAGCAGCGCTGACAAAATCAGGGCCTACCCCAACGCCTGCCTCCACCGCGGCCGCAAGCTGGCTCTGGAATCCGGTCACGCGCCGCGCTTCCGCTGCCCCTTTCACGGCTTCACCTGGGAGCTCGATGGCAGCCTCAGTCACGTCCCCTGCGAGTGGGACTTCCCCCAGGTCAAGCCAGCGGAGTTTGGCCTGAGAGCCGTGCAGGTGGACACCTTCGCCGGCTGGGTCTTCATCAACCCGGACCCGGACGCCATGCCGCTTGCGCAGTATCTGGATCCCATCTGGCAGCACTACGCGCCCTACGCCTGGGAGCAGTCCCATCTCGGCGTCCATGTCGGCAAGGTGCTCAAGGGCAACTGGAAGATCGTCCAGGAAGCCTTCATGGAAGCCATGCACTCCCTGGAGACCCATCCGCAGATCTTAGGCAGCGTCGATGACTTCGGCTGTCAGTACGATGTCTGGGAAGGCAAACCTCACGTCAACCGTATGATGGCCGTCTTCGCCGCGCCGAGCACCTACGTGGTGGATCAGGTGACCGAGCAGGACGTCCTCGACGAATGGCTCGGCCGCAAGGCCAGCGATGCCGACCACATTACGCTTGCACCCGGCCAGACCGCCCGCCAAGCGGTGGCGGACCTCAAGCGCGAGCAGACCGAAGCCTCCCTCGGTCGCCCCCTATCTGACCTGTCAGACGCAGAACTGGTCGATGGCTGGTACTACGTGGTCTTCCCCAACTTCATGCTCTGGGGCGGCTACGGCCCGAACATGTGGTATCGCTTCCGGCCTCACAACGACAGCCAGGAAGAAACCCTGATGGAAGTGGGCTACATCATGCGGCATCCTGCGGACCAGCCGAAGCCCGAGCCACCGGCCATGATCATGCTCGATGTGGAGACCCCCTGGTCCAGCGTCGAGGCCCTCGGCGGCCTCGGCTTCGTCCTCGACCAGGACACCACCAACATGGCTGCGGTGCACGACGGCTTGAAGGCGTCCTTCAAGCCCGGCATCACCCTGGCAGGTTATCAGGAGTCCCGCATCGCCCATTTCCACGACACCCTCGATCGCTACATGAGCGCCATCGAGTAACCCGGGGATCGACTGCCATGAGCCTTCTCAAGCACCCCATCGTCCAACAGGCCTACGTGGTGGCGGACATGGATGCCGCCTGCCGCTACTGGAGCGCCTTGCTCGGCGCTGGCCCGTTCTACGTCTCCAGGCACCACCGCTCCGAAGCCGTGACCTACCGCGGCCAGCCCAGCGATCCCGATCTCAGCTACGGTTTCGGCTATGCCGGCACCACCCAGATCCAGCTCATCGAGCAGCACGACAACACGCCATCCTGCTATCGGGACATGTACCCCAGCGGTGCTGAAGGATTCCACCACGTGGCCATCCTCGTCCCGGACTTCGATGCTGAGAAACAGCGCTTCACACAGCGCGGCTTCCCTGCCGTCACCGAGCTGGTCTCGGCAGCCCGGGTTGCCTACATGGACACCCGAAGCGTGCTGGGCTGCTTCGTGGAACTCTACGAGGACAATCCGGGCGTGCGTGAATCCTTCCGCAGCTGGCAGGCCGCTCATGAAGCCTGGGACGGCCAGACAGAGCCCATGCGGGAGCTTTGATCAGCGCCTCGAATCGCCACGATCTGCCGCCCGGCATTTCGGGTCCACCGACCTCCGTTTGCGGAACGCCCTCCGGGTATCGTTAACTGTCGAGACACGCAACGAGGAGAAAGTTATGAAAGTTGTACGCATCGACGACCTCAAAGGCACCGATCGGGAGGTGGTCAGCCCCGCCGGATGGACCAGCGTACGGTTCCTCCTGAAGAGCGATGGCATGGGCTTTTCATTCCATGAAACCACCTTCCCGCCCGGGCTCAAATTCGACATGTGGTACAAAAACCACGTCGAGGCCGTCTACTGCTACAGCGGCAAGGGCATCCTCACCAATCGCGACACCGGTGAAACCTTCGACATCGAACCCGGCACCCTCTACGCCCTCGACAAGCACGACCGCCACACGCTGGAAGCCATCGAGGAACTGAAGCTGGTCTGCGCCTTCAATCCGCCCGTCTCGGGGCGCGAGATCCACGACGAAGACGGCGCCTACATTGCCGACGTGGACTGAGGCCGACGTGACCTGAGTCACCCGGCCATCCGCCTCCTGAACAGGTCACTGGAGGCGGATGGCCGAGCAGCCACTGTGCCGTCCCGCTACACGTAGAAGTCCAGCTCCTCCTGAGCCTTGAGCAGATCCCGCATCTTGATGGGGTCGTCCCCGAAGAAGAACACGAGCCCCCAATGGGTACCGAAGGCCGACCGGTCGGGCACCGTCTCTTCCGCCGGAGCCACCAGTTCGTGTGACTCGAAGTAGGGATGCTTGATGGTCTCCTCCGGCATCTCCAGCTTGCTCACCACGCGACGTCTCGGATAGACCCCGAAGCAACCTGCATAGCCTTTGGCATCCACCACTTCCCGGGGGAAGAAAGCGTTGACTTCCTCCTCGGTACTTTTCGGATCGAACACCAGCATGGATGCCTGATAGGCGTTGAATCCATAGGCCCGCTCGATGAGTTCGAAGGCCTTGAAACCCGGCGGCCGGTAGGCGATCTCGCCGAAATACATCTCACCGTCAGCTGTCACGAAGTACTCGGGATGGATCAGACCGAACTGAATATCGAAGGTCTTGATCAGTTTCTCGATCTGTTTGGTGATCGCGTCACGCCAGCTCTCCAGCTCCTTCGTCGCCGGAACGAACACGGAATAGCCCAGAGTGACGTACTCGGAGATGTTGAGAAACTTGATCTTGCCGTTGTGAATCCAGGCCTCGACGGCGAACTCCCAGCCATCGAGGTGACTTTCCATCAGCAAGGGGTATTCCTCGGCCGGAATCAGATCGATCTCTTCCATCTTGCGGATCATGCGGTGACCGAGGCAGCCCGCCTTGTCGAAGGCCTTGACGTGAATCGGGTCATCCGGGTCGCCATCGAGCTTCAGCAGGGTCTGATTGACGCGCTTCATGAAGCGGATGATGTCCTCCTTCTCGTGGGCCTCCTCGAAGATGCCGACGCGGATGCCGCCGAGCTGGGCACGGCGCTTCATCAGCGCCTTGTCGCGAAACAGAATGGACTGGCCGTACATGCGCGGGTTGTCCATGAGCACCGAGTTGATCGCGCCGGACCACTCGACGGTCTCCTCGAACAGGGGAATGGCGACATCGACGCCTTTCTCCTTGAGCACCTCTGCGATTTCCAGGGATCGATCATTGAGCCGGACGAAGTCCCAGGGAATGTAGGGAATCTTGTTGGCCTCGCAGAAATCAGCCGCCCAATCCGGCGCCACGACGACGTAGCGCCGATCGAACTTCTGCGCCGCCTTGATGGCGTTGACACTCCAACCGAGCAGAGCGATGTAGCCCTTGTTGGGATCCTTGGGGGTTTCCGTTCCGCGGACCGAGTCCAGCGTCGGGTCGATCCAGGCCGACACGTCTCTCGGCTCTGGCGGAATCGCAGTGCCCGACATTTTCTCGGATGTCACTGACATTTTCTCGGAAGTAGTGGCCATGAATTGCTTTCCTTCTGGTTGGAGCAGACTGCCTGGTGCGGGAAATCGGCGCGTGGCTCAGATGGAGAATGGCAAACTGAACCGATCGACAGCGCCATTTCGAAGAGATCGCCTGACCGCGCGCCCTGCGGCGAGCTTGGATCAGCAGGTCCCGGATTTCAAAGTCAGTGTACCGAAGACCCGTGCACATCAAAAATCAGGGGGTCGTCGGCCGAATCCGATAACCTGGGCAGCGTTGCCAGCAGGTTATTCCCAGCCGTCACCGCCCTGTTATGCGCGGCCGCGAACAGACTGCCACTCACTGTCCGATCAAGCTGCCATCTGAAAACCTTCGATGAGCGCTACCGAGAACCGCCACGCCACGAGCCAACGGCAATCCCTGGCACCATCGCAACTCTCACATGGAGCCACCCGCATGAAATCCCTTCTCTCGATTCTGGGCGCCAGTGTTCTGACGTTCACCCTGGCCACCGTGGCCGGCTGTGCCTCCACCGAAGACCGTCAGGGTACCGGCGAGTACTTCGACGACGCCGTCATCACCACCAAGGTCAAGGCGGCCATTCTCGCCGATCCCCTGCTCAAGGTTTCCGAAATCAGCGTCGAGACCTTCGACAACGTCGTGCAGCTCAGTGGCTTCGTCAGCTCCAGGGAAGCCGCCAATCAGGCCGTGACCGTGGCCCGTGACGTAGCCGGCGTGAAGTCGGTTCGCAACGACATGCGTATTCGCTGACACCAAACGGCTAGATCACTGCGGCTGCAAGCGCCTCGAACCGGATAGCCGGTCGGGGCGACGGCGCTACCTGAAGCCCTTCCTGTCCTTTCGCGATGACCAGGATGCTCCCGCCTGTACACACCACTTACAAAGCGTCATGCCGTACAGACGTCATCCCAATGGCCCTTCATGCTCATGTTAGCGGCGCCGTCCACGCGCACCGTCCGCGGTTGTCTTCGACGTCGAGCCACAGGAGCGAAAATCAGCTACGCGCTACCCAAACAACTTTCGACACGTCAGTCCTGATGAACCCTGGACGGCCGGGCTTTGTCCCTGATCGGTGCCGTCACCTTGGTCAACACAATCATCAACGTGCCGGCACCGTAATGGACGACACGCAAAACATTTCGGTGGAGTCAAACATGAAAAGCTACAAGCTCAAGCGGATGATCGGTGCCATGGCCCTGGCCGGGATCGTCATTCCTGCCTACGCTGCGGACCCGGAGGGCTGGTACATCGGTGGCAGTGCCGGTCAGGCGCGGGCTAAAATCGACGAGAACGACATCGTCGCCGACCTGCTGCGATCGGGATTCACCACCAGCGACTTCAAGAGCGCGGAGAGGGAGTCCGGCTACAAGCTCTTCGCCGGGTATCGCTTCAACCGGCACCTGGCTCTGGAAGGCGGCTACTTCGACCTTGGCACCTTCAACTACCGTGCCTTGACCGACCCGAACGGCATCCTGCGCGGCGGACTCGAGTTCCAGGGCTGGAACCTCGATCTGCTCGGCATCTTCCCGATCACCGAGCGCGCCGCCGTGTTCTCCAAGATCGGCGTCCATCGCAGCAAGGCCAAGGTCGATTTCGAGGGTGACGGCGCCGTCAACGTGCTCAATGCGCGCTTCAGGGAAACCCAGACCGACTACAAACTCGGCGTCGGCGTACAGTACAGCGTCACCGATGCCCTCGGCCTGCGCCTCGAACTCGAGCGCTATCGCATGGATGACGCGGTCGGCAACAAGGGCGATATCGACATGCTCTCCGCCGGTCTGGTCTACCACTTCCAGCGACCCACGCCGGCGCCTGCACCCCGGGCCGAAGCACCGGTTCAAGCTGCGGCTCCACCACCACCGCGACCTGCTCCGCCGGCCCCCGCGCCGGCTCCGCCGCCGCCGGCGACCGCGGAGTACTGCAGCCTGCTCGAGATTCAGTTCGAGATTAACCAGTCGGACATTCAACCGGCGGAGCGGGAGAAACTCGCCGTACTCGCCAGCTTCCTGGCGCGCTATCCGGACACCAGGGCCGTCATCGAGGGCCACACCGACAACGTCGGCAGTGCCGCCCACAATATGCAACTCTCCAAGGCCCGCGCAGAGAACGTGGTGAACTACCTCGCTCGCGAACATCGCATCGATCGCTCACGTCTGCGCGCCGAAGGGCGCGGATCAGCCCGGCCCATCGCCGACAACAGCACCGAAGCCGGCAAACGTGCCAACCGGCGCATCAGTGCCGTCGTCGACTGTGCCACCGACGTTGCCGGCCTCGAGCCGATGGTGCCACGCACGACGCTGGGCATGCAGATGCAATTCGATGACGGCAGCGCCAGCATCAAGCCGGCCTACCGCGCCGAACTCGCCAAGGTGGCCGAATTCCTGGCCGCCAACCCGAGAGTCACGGCCACCGTGGAAGGCCACACCGACGACACCAGCCCGGACATGGCCCAGACCATCTCGCGCCAGCGTGCCCAGGCCGTCGCCGACCACCTCGTCCAGAACTTCAACGTCGATCGCGCACGCCTGAACGTGCAGGGCTTCGGCGCTGCCCGCCGGGTCAACTACAACACCAGCGCAGCAGCGCGTCAGGAGAACCGTCGGGTCAACATCGTTTTCCAGTACCCCAACTGATCCAGGCTGAGCGGTACAGCGCACAGATTGCTCTGCTTCGGCAGGGCAACGTGCGCGCATGGAAGACATCGATGCATTCGACAAGCTTTACCAGGAGGGCGGCCCGGCCGCGGCCGACGGCTATTGCGAATCCAAACGCCTGATTGGCAGTGTCTGCCTGACATGCAAGCGCGCCTATCGCCTGGTGCCCTCCCAGCGCGACGGCGGCGGTCTGTCCCATGGCTGGTGCAGCGCGGACTGCACGCCGCCCACCGAAACCACACGGTACATCAAGCCCGGGAGCAGCGCTCCCGGGCTTGATGGGATGGATCATCCTGCGCCAGAACTCTAGGCGTCAGTACCAGGCACCTGTCACTTCTTGCTCAGATCCTCCTTCACGTCACCGTACTTGGATCGGACCTTGCCGCCGACCTGATCGAGCTTGCCTTCAGCTTCGAGATCCTTGTTCCCGACCAGCTTGCCCGCGCCTTCCTTGATCTTGCCCTTGGCCGTAGTGGCCCGTCCTTTGACCTGATCTTCGTTGGTCATCACAAACTCCCGCAGTGGGTTCAGATCATGAACCTCGGCACGCCGCGAATTGCGACGCGCATCTCACACTAGCCTGTCGTTAGGAGTGGGTCTGTTCGGGCGCGAACAGGATCAGGGAATGCCTAAGGTCCGCGTCTGCTTGGCTTTGAAGTACTTCGGGTGGGTCAGCTGCTCGAGCAGGCGGTCAGACTCCTTCTTGACCACGGCGTAGCACTCACAGGAGCGCTGCTCCAGCAGCGAGCGGTCGAGGATCCGGATGCGTCCACGCCGATACTCGATGGCGCCGAGGTCCTGCAGCTTGGAGGCAGCCTCCGTGACGCCCTCCCGCCGCACGCCGAGCATGTTGGAGATGAGTTCCTGGGTCATGTTGAGGTTGGGACCGTTGAGGCGGTCCATGGACAGCAGCAACCAGCGGCAGAGCTGCTGGTCGATGGAGTGATGGCGGTTGCAGGCCGCGGTCTGAGCCATCTGGGTAATCAGGGCCTGGGTGTAGCGCAGCAGCAGATGATGAAACTCCCCGTGGCGGTCGAACTCGGCCTTGAGCTCCTTGCCCGGCAGCATGTAACCGTGTCCGGCACTTTGCACCACGGCCCGGCTCGGCGTGCTCTGCCCCCCCATGAACAGCGCGATGCCGACGATCCCCTCGTTGCCGACCACCGATATCTCCGCTGAACGCCCGTCCTCCATCACATACAGCAACGAGACGATGGAGTCGGTGGGAAAGCAGACGTCGTGCATGACGTCACCGGACTCATAGAGCACCGACCCGAGATCCAGAGCCGTGAGCTTCAGGTGGGGATAGATCCGTTCCTTGATTTCGTCAGAGATGGCCCTGAGCAGCAGGTTCTCTTCTTGGGAGGTCTTTTCAGACCCTGCATTGGATTTGGCGTCAGGCATCGGCGTGATCCATGCACAGCTCCAGCTTTGGCGCTCGGCGCAACATCATAACAACTAAACTCCCCAAGTGATGTGGATGGCGCATCTCCGTCCTCCGCTTCCTAAGTGTGGCAGCGTACAGACCCGCCACCCTGACGACTGTTTTGATGATCCTCCGGCAATGGAGACCCATTCATGAACACGAACCAGATCCTCGGCATCGTGCTGCTCGTGGTCGGCGCCATTCTGCTCTTCCTGGGCTACCAGGCGTCCCAGAGCATCAGCGAGCAGGTCGTGGAGTCCTTTACCGGTCGCTTCACGGACTCGACCACCTGGTACTTCATTCTCGGTGCAGCGGCCGCCGTGGGTGGCTTCCTGCTCATCGCTTTTCGACGCTGAGGTCTCCGGCACTCATCATCAAAGGCAGGCTTGCGCTGCGTCCACCCGCTCTCCTGCCGAAGCCAGTTCCTCCAGCGTGCGCTTCCAGGTGGCCGCAAAGTCTTCCGGCGGCGGGCCGGCCCCATCGATCCAGCCTCGGGCCGCGTCCACGCAACCTCGCGCCATCTGTGCCCACACCAGATTGTTACGCGCCGGCCAATGGTCGGGATTCCGCGCCAGGGCCTCGGCGTAGGCCTGTTCCGCCGCGGCAAAATCCTGCTGCAGGTATTTCACATTGCCCAGCGCCGTCCAGACCAAAGGATCCTCCGGCCAGCGCTTCACGCCGGCTGCATAGCCCTCGGCAGCGATGGCGAGATCCCCGGTGGACTCGAAGGGCGCCACGGCCCGCAGCCAGCCCAGCGCATCCGCGCCGGCAGGCGGCTCCGACGGCGATGCGGCCACGAAGGCCCAGTCTCCCCCGCGTTCCCAGCTGGACAGAAATCGGCGCGAGGAAACCTTGTGCCGGGCCACTGTCCCCGAGCGCAGCAGAAAGGTCTGCTTCTCGGCATCGAAGCCGATGAGCACCGCGTAGTGCCAGATCGGCCAGCGTTCGAACCCGAGATTCTGCAGCAACAGCACCGGCCGCCCATCACGGACTTCTTCGAGCATCGAAACAGGTGAAGGAGGCAGCCGATAGGGCACGCGGCCATGGCTGCGCGTCGCGGCCAGCAGCTCCGCCTGCAGGCTGCCCTGGCGATCAGGCACGTAGACTTTGGAGACAAGCTGCTCCGGGGTGACTGCAATCCCTTCATGGACGAGCACGGTGGCCAGCGCTGCGGGCCCGCACTGATAGTCATCCTGGGGAAAGAAAGGCACGTCCGCGAGTTCCGCGACCGACGCAGCCCCGAGCAGCGCATGCTGCCCGGGACCGGTGACGCAACCGCTGAGCATCATCCCGAGCAGGGTCAGAGCAGCGACCCGGCCTGGGAACCTCCGGCGCAACCTCGGCCTCAACGGAAGGCGTTGAGTACGCCTGTCAGCTGCAGCACGATCAGCACCAGGAAGACGATGCCGAGCACGATCAGAACGCCCCCCGCCGGATCCGTCTCCATGGTGTCAGCCAGCTGGGCAAGCTCGATGTCCGACAGAGCGCCAACCCGCATGGCGACCTGTTCCGGATCCACGCCCCAGGCTTCGAGCTGGGCGGCCACTTCTGCACCCGCCAGCGCATTTTCGATCCGGCTCAGGGAAGTGGCACGGGTCTGCTCGGCAACCATCTGCTCCGTACCGACGAATCCGGCATGGGCAGGAAAGGTGGACAGCAGCATCGCCGCCACCAGCAGGGCCATCAAGGGATTGTTCGATTTGCGCATGATCTCAGTATCCCAATTATCGTTCTTTCAAGAACCCTACGCGAAGCCCGCGCCCGGATCTGTTCGCTATCGCACACAGCGTATGCGGTCCATTGCGGACAGCCACGCTAATCAGAGATTGAGATTGAACACTCCGATCACGCCGACAATGATGAGGTAACCGGCAACGATGTAGTTCAGAAGTCTGGGCATGATCAGGATCAGAACGCCGGCCACCAGCGATACCAGTGGCGTGAGAGTCAAGCTGATGTTCATGGTGCCTCCCCGTGAGGCGGGCCACACAAAGATGATGGCCCCGCCGCAGACATCATGTTCCGATTCGACGACCGGCTCTGTTCGCTACCGAGCAGACAGGCCGGCCGCGATGTGAGCGGAGCCCTTCTCGATCACTGCACCCGCTGGGATACGGCTGCCGGAGCCGGATTGTCGATGATGATCTCCACCCGTCGATTGCGTTCCCGGCCGCTGTCGGAGTTGTTGTCGGCAAGGGGCCTGCTCTGCCCGAAGCCCGAAGCCGACAGCCGACCCGGCTCGACGCCCTGCTCTACCAGATACAGGCGCACGGAATCGGCCCTGCGCTGGGAGAGGTTGCGGTTGTACTCCGCGTTGCCGACGTTGTCGGTGTGGCCCTCGATGACCGCATTGCGGTTCGGGTATTCCTGCAGGAAGGTCACGAGGCGGTCGAGATTGCTGGTAAGGCCTGCTCGAAGATCGGCACTGTCAAAGGCGAACAGCAGGTCACCGAGCGTGAGCACCAGCCCGCGATCAGTGGCTTCGGCCTGCAGAACTTCGATCTGACGCTGCAGCTCGGCTGCGTCCTCGGCGGCGCGTGCTGCCGCGGCGGAAGATTCCTCGCGAGCCAGCGCTCCTTCACGGGCCATACGCTCCGAGTCACTGCGAGCCCGGTCGGCATCGCCGCGGGCCTGCTCCGCAGCCGCCTTCGACCGATCCACCTCCCGGGTTCGGGAATCGAGACGGGCCTCTGCGCGCTCTGCCGCAAACTGCCCACGCTGATCCTCCGCGTGCCGGGTTGCGGACTTGGCCATGGCGATTTCCACCAGATGGTCAGCCAGAAACACACGATGCGCGCCCAGAGCCTTGTCCTCGGCACTGTCACTCAATTCGCGCTCGGCCAGCCGTACCGCAACTTCGGCCCGTTCCAGCGCATCCGGTGCCTTGTTGGCCAGGGCCTCGTCAGACTGTAAGCGTGCGAGCTTCTGCCGCACCCCGTCCGCCCCTTGCGGGCGCTCCGGCGCTGCGGCACAACCCGCCAGCACGAGGGAGCTGAACGCCAGCCCACATAACCATCTGTTGGTCTTCATGGTTGTACTCCAGGACGTTGGGGTGATTCGGTTCGCCGCATTTCTTCACGGAGCGCTTCGGCACCGCTCCTCATCTCGCTGTTGACTGCCTCGGCCTTGGCCGCTTCTGTCTTGGCATAGGCCAGTTCGGCCACCACCTGAGACTCGATGGCCAGTCTGGAGGCCAGTTCCATGTTTTCGTCGCGCACGGCCGCATCGGCCTGGGAGAGCTTTAGCCTGGCCGCGCCGAGGTCGGCCGCAGCGTAACGACCGGCTTCGAATCGCTCCGCGGTGACGATGGCGCTGCGCGCCGCATCCAGAGTGGTGACCGGGGGCGGCGGCGTGGAGGCGCAGCCCACCAGCAGTAAGCCTGCCAATACGGTGGCCGTACCGAGGCGGGAGCGGAGTGCAGGTTGGGCCAAGAGCAGTCGCATGGGTTTCATGTCCGCTTGTCCTGATCAATGAATGAGGGGGGACGGCAGCGCTGCATCCCAGTGGTGTTCAAATAAGGATGCGCTGCAGGCATCTTCAGCCATGAGTGAGAGCTCACCCACGATTGCCATGAAGTGCCTCAGATCATGGCGCCGTTTCCAGGCACTCACTGTGCGCTGCCGTACAGTGCAGCCGGAGAGGGAGGCGCTGCAGAAACGGCCATCGCCCCCAATACCGCACAGCAATTGGCCGCGAACGGGCGTAGGATGGGAGCAATCGCCACATCGGGCCCTGGAGGGCACATGAGCACGTCTCCTGCCGAATTGACCGCAACTGCCGAATTGAGAGAACAGACCCGCTTGCGCCGCGTGGCCGAAAACCTGCTCACGGAAGGTCAGGCACCGCCCACACGAGGCTGGGAGATCGGCACCGATGCCCTCGCCTTGCTCTATCGGCTGGCCAGTGACTGCAACAGTTCTGATGACGCCCTGGCCGTACTCCATGAGCTCCAGGTTCATCAGGTGGAACTCGATCTCCAGCTGCAGCAACTCGAGACCAACGAAGACGAGCTCAACGAGGAACTTCAGCGCTACCGCAACCTCTTCGATCAGGCGCCCGTGGGCTACTTGCTGCTGCGCCCGGATGGCAGCCTCATCGAGGCCAACCAGACTGCCGGTGAGCTGCTGGCGAAGGCAACCGGAAGGCACAACTCCGGTTCAATTGACACGCTTGGCGTCGACAGTCTGATCAAGGCCGAGTCGCGACCGGCATTTCACGCGCTGTTGCAGCAGCTCGATGTCGGCCACCCCGTCGCGTCCTGCGAGTTGGAGGCGGTCGATGCCGCACCAGGCGCACCTGCACTGCGGATCACAGCCAGACGCGAGCCCGACTCCCACAACATCTGGATAACCCTGTCCTAGCCGCGGGGTCATGAGCGCTTCGACAACCACAAGGCATCCCGAACCAACGCCACAGCCAAACCAGACGCCGACAGCGCAACGCATCGTCGGGATCGGCGCCTCAGCGGGCGGGTTGGCCCCGCTGGAGGAATTCCTCCGCCATACCCCGCCGGCCAGCGGCATGGCCTACATCGTCGTGCAGCACCTCGATCCCAACCGCAAGGCTCTGCTGGCAGAGCTGCTGCAGCGCGCGACCCGCATGCCCGTGCAGGAGGCACAGCAGGGCATGCGCATCGAGCCCGATCACGTCTATGTGATTCCACCGAACGAAGATCTCCGGGTCGCCGACGGCAGGCTTGCGCTCTCCGCACCGGCCGAACCTCGGGGTTTGCGCCTGCCCGTGGACGTCCTGTTCTCCTCCCTGGCCGGCAGCCTGGGCCGGCGCGCCATCGCCGTGGTGCTGTCCGGCATGGGCACCGACGGGACGCTGGGCCTTCAAGCCATCAAGGCCGTCGGAGGCTTGAGCGTGGCCCAGGACCCGGACACGGCGCAGTTCGACTCGATGCCGAGACATGCCATCAGCGCTGGGCTGGTGGATGTCATCGACGTGGCCGCCGCTTTGCCGACCCGCATTCTGGCCTACGTCGGCGGGGTTAAGCGTCCACCCGCCGCCCCCCCTGAGACCGACTCCACCACCCACGAAACCGCATTGCCCCACGATCGGATCGTCGAACTCCTGCATGAGCGCACCCGCCACGACTTCGGGCTCTATAAGACCAGCACGCTGCGCCGCCGAACGGAGCGGCGCATGGCCATTCACGGGATCAACAGCGCGGACGACTATGCGGCGTATCTTGCAAACAACCCCCAGGAGATCGACCTGCTGTTCAAGGAACTGCTGATCGGGGTGACCAGTTTTTTCCGGGATGCACTGGTCTGGGAGCATCTCGCCACGGTCGCGTTGCCCGACTTCCTGGCGCGACGGACACCGGGCGATCCGCTGCGTGCCTGGAGCGTCGGTTGCTCAACGGGAGAAGAGGCGTACTCACTGGCCATTGTGTTTACTGAAGTCGTCGAGCACCTAGCCACTGCGCCCCCCTTCACCCTGCAGATCTTCGCATCCGATGTGAGCCCGGATGCCATTGCGGCAGGCCGGCGCGGACAGTTCCCGCTCGCCATCCAGCAAAGTATGTCGGAGCAGCGTCTGTCCCGGTTCTTCACGAAGCATGAGAGTCATTATCAGATCAACTCGACAATTCGCGACATGGTGCTGTTTGCACAGCATGACGTGGTGCTCGACCCGCCGTTCACCCGGCTCGACCTCATCCTCTGTCGCAATCTGCTGATCTACTTCACAGCCGAGCTGCAGCGTCGACTGCTGCCCCTGTTCCACTATGCCCTGCGCCCCGATGGCCTGCTGCTGCTCGGCGGATCGGAGACCACGGGGCGATTCGGCCACCTGTTCCAGCCCCTGCAATCCAAACTGCGCATCTATCAGCGCGAAGGTTCTGCCATCGTTGGCCAGCGCGAACTGCTGACATCCCACCCGCTACCGAAACGCGTACACGAGGAGGCAATCATGACCCCAGCGGTGACGTCGCAGGCGCCAGGCGACAATCTGAAAACGGCCGCCGATGACGTCCTGCTGCAGGTATATGCGCCGGCGGCAGTAGTCGTAACCGCCTCCGGCGATATCGTCTACATCAGTGGTCGGACCGGCCGCTACCTCGAACCGGCCGCAGGCAAGGCGAACTGGAACATCGCTGCCATGGCACGAGCTGGTCTGCGTGAAGCCCTGGAGCCGGCCCTGAAGCAGGCAGCAGCCGGCAGTGAACCCCTTCATCTGCACGGCGTCGACGTCACGGGTCCCGATGGGCTTCTGCGCCTGGACGTCACTGTGCAGGCGCTACAGGAACCTGCGGCGCTGCACGGTCTGATCATGATCGTGTTTCGTGAGATTTCCCTGAACCTCGACCCTGCGGCCGGCGGCGCTCTGGTGCCGGCTGAGCGGGAGCGACTGCGGAACGCCCTCGACGAGATCCACCGCCTGCGGGAGGAGGCGCAGGCCTCACGGAGCGCGCTGCAGTCGGCCAACGAGCAGCTGCAGTCCACCAATGAGGAACTGCAATCGACCAATGAGGAACTGCAATCTGCCAACGAGGAGCTGACGACCTCGAAGGAGGAGATGCAGTCCATGAACGAGGAACTGCAGACCATCAACGGTGAACTGCAGACCAAGCTCGATGATCTCGCCCTGGCCCAGAGCGACATGCAGAATGTCCTCAACAGCGTCGAGATCGCGATTCTCTTCCTGGACAATGAGCTCAACGTCCGGCGCTACACGGATCGCGCGTCGACGGTCGTGAGTCTGCGAGACAGCGACGTCGGCCGTCCCCTGAGCGATCTCACGACAAGCCTGCAGTACCCGACGCTGACCGAGGACGCACGGGCAACCCTGCGGACGCTGCGGCCCACGGAAAAGCAGATCCCGAGCAACGACGATCGCTGGTTCTCGATACGCATCATGCCCTACCGCCGTCTCAACAATCTCATTGACGGGGTGGTGATCACCATGTTCGACATCACCGCCACCAAGAAACTCGAGGCTGCTCTGCGCCAATCCGCGGAGGATTGAATGATGTAGCATCCCCGGCCTTCCCGGTCGTTGACGCCAGCTGGAACCATTGCGATGCCAAGATCCTCTTCTGAAACGGTCCGCGCCGTTTCCCTCTCCGTCCTGCTGTGGTGTCTGTTCGCCATCCTGCCCGCGGCTACAGATGCGGCTAGCGATGCCCGGACCTCTCCCGAACTGCAGCGGCTGCTCGATCTCATCGAGCACCGGGCCCACCTCATGCCCGACGTAGCCAGATGGAAGTGGCAGCGGAACCTGCCCATCACCGATGGGGAACAGGAGGATGCAGTCCTGGCCCGTTCCACCCAAGAGGCCATGAGGGCCGGCCTCGATCCCGTGGGTGCACAGGCGCTGGTGGCTGCCCAGATGGCCGTGGCGCGGGACATCCAGCAGGCCAGTTTCGAGCGTTTCGAGCAGACCGCGCCGCCTGCCGGCGGACCGGATCTGCATACGGATCTCAGGCGCGCCATCAACGCCACCACCGCCGCCATCCTGGCGACGCTGCCGCCGGTCCTGCCGCTGCTGCCGGAACGGCGGGATCTGCTCACCGAAGCCCTCCGCGCCCGCTTGCAGCCGTTGGGCGCATCCAGCACGTCCATCGCCTCCCTGGCAGAGGCGCTGACCGTGCTGCGGCCGGCGCCCGTGGTGCGCAATACCCTGGAGCGCGTCCTCGAAAGCGGCGTGCTGCGCATCGGCACGACCCTGGATTACGAGCCCTTCAGCTTCATCGGAGCCGATGGCGAACCCGACGGCATCGACGTGGCCTTGGGCCGCCTGCTGGCCGAGAGCCTCGACGTCGCCGCCGAGTTCGTCACCAGCAGTTGGCCGACGCTGATGAGCGATTTCTCAGACGACCGCTTCGACATCGGCATGAGCGGCATCAGTAGAACCCCCACCCGGGCGCGGGTTGCGGCGTTCACCGCGCCCTACCACACCGGCGGCAAGACCCCCATCATTCGCTGCAGCGACCGCCAACGATTCGATTCCCTGGCCAGCATCGATCAGGAGAACGTGCGCGCCGTCGTCAACCCGGGCGGCACCAACGAGGAGTTGACCCGAACCGCCCTGACCCGGGCGAGCATTCGCATCTTCGACGACAACACGCGGATCTTTCTCGAAATCGCCGAGGACCGGGCCGATGTTATGCTCACCGATGCCATCGAGGTGCGCCTGCAAACAGCACGGGATCCAAGGCTCTGCGCTGCTCTGCCCGGGCAGACGCTGACGTTCCAGGAGAAGGGTTTCATGCTGCCGGGCGAAGCCGATACCGCCTGGCTGCGCTACGTGGATCTGTGGCTGGCCACGATTCGCGGAGAAGGCGTCCTCGACGAACTCTTCGAGCGCTATCTGGGCCAACCCTAGCGGACCCGCGGTTCTACGCAGGTCGACTCTAAGCCCAAGGTCTGTTCCCAGACGGTGACCAGACGCTGGGCTTCGGCCAGTTCATCCTCGCTCATGCGCTGAGCCACTGAATTCATCACAGGTCGCGCGAGGGGATGGTCGCGGGCCTCCGCCAGGCTCAACCACATGTAGGCGCGGACGAGGTCCACCGGGAACAGGCGTCCCGCCCGGTAGTGCAGGCCCTGATCGAACTGGGCCTCCGCAAGCCCCTGCTGGGCCGCACGACCGTTCCACAACAGCCCTTCCACGGCGTCCGCGGCCACGCCGTTGCCTGCGCTGTACATGCCGGCAAGACGGTACTGGGCCCGGGCATCGCCCTGCTCAGCCAGCGGCCGAAGCGACGCGAGCGTATCCGCTTCAACCTCCCCCGCTGCGGCTGCCACGGACACGGTCAGCAGCAGCAGAGCGGGCCATAACCGACTGCCGCGACTTCGATTCACCTGTGAGACCCTCAACGTGGAAGGAGTTCGAGCTGCAGCTGCTCGCCCGTGGCCAATTCCGCATCGATGACGAAGCGGCCCTCCTCCGGTCGGCTGTAACCCAGCGTCCTGAAGACGAAGCCACCGGCACTCTCGAAGACGACGCGTCGTTCGCCCATCTCCTTGAGGGTCATGATCGGCGGCTCGTCGTGGATGGACTTCATGCCGGGCTGGAACTGACTCACCCGGAACAGCAGCGAGTCGCCCGCCTGTTCGATGACGATGAACTCCTTCAGGCGCGTCACCCCGTCCTTGGTGATCCGCACCGAGCCGATGACCGTATCTTCCGAGGGATGCATCCAATGCTCCTCGAGGACCTCCTCGCCAAACGGGCCCGTCCAGTATCCGGCCATCCACGTCAGGTCAGACACCCGAGCCGGCACGCCATCCGCCATTGTGCTCATCGAAACCATGGTCACCATCCACACCAGACTACGGAACAGCCCACTTAACCCCTGCATGCGATTACATCCACACCATGGTGATCCAATCTGCCGCCAGAGCCGGCTTGGACTCGTCTTCGATCTCGATGGTGACGCTGTGAACGATCTGCACCCGGCCATCGCCCTTGTCCTCGACGCCCTTGACGACGAAGCGTCCGCGAATGCGCTTGCCGCTCTTCACCGGCGCCATGAACCGCACCTTGTCGTAGCCGTAGTTCACACCCATCTTGGTACCGGACACGCCGGGCATGGCCTGATAGGCCATCACCGGCATCATGGACAGGGTCAGCAGTCCGTGGGCTATGGTGCCGCCGAAGGGCGTCGCGCTGGCGGCCTCCGGGTTCACATGCAGGAACATGTGGTCCTCGGTGAGGTCCGCAAAGCGGTTGATCCGATCCTGATCCAGTTCGAACCAGTCGGAAACTCCGATCTCCTTGCCGGTGAAGGCGCGGATTTCGTCGAGGGTCAGGCTGCGTACGGGTCCTTGCATGAGCGTCTAATCCTGTTCTGCCGGAGATCAGCTGCGAGCGGCCCTGGCCGCTCGCGCCCGTGCGGTGAGCTTTTCGAGCCAGGCATCGGTGGCCCGGTCTTCGAGGATCTCGATGATCTCGGCGTCCGGCCCGCGGATGTAGGTGGTCTTGTGCAGGCCGAGGTCCCGAGGTTCAGTGTTCGCCGGAAACCCGGCGTCGATCACGCGCCGATAGAGCGCATCGACGTCATCCACCTCCAGCGCAAAGTGGGTGACGCCACGATCTGCCGGACGATAGTCCGGCGGCAGGGACCGCCCGCCGGGATGGTCCCACTGCCAGAGTTCCAGCATGGTGTCCCCCACCCGCAGCCAGACCACCCGGCCACGGGCGTCGTCCATCCCCACGACCGCACTGAGATCAGCCGCATCGGCCACGTCCGAGTCGAAGATGAGTTCCATCCCGAGCAGATCGCAATAGAAGGCCAGCGACCGCTCCATGTCGGCCACGCTGACGCCAGTGTGGTTGATGCGTTTGAGCTTGGGCATGAGGGAAGTCTAGCGGATCTAGGCCTGCCTTGGGAAAGTAGCATCAAGCAGCGCTCGACCTGAGCGTTCAAGCCGCAGCGCTGCCCTGGAGGGTGACGCTCAGCCGAGTTGGTTCAGGTGACCTGGCCTTCAATAGCAGCGACAGGAGGCGGCTTCCAGACCCTGCCGATTCAGTATCCTGAGGTTGCCACGGGAGTATGTTATCAAGCGTCGCCTTTGGAGTTCTCCAGCTGCCTGGGTGATGGACTCACGCCGCACCCCGAGGACCCGCGCAAGCGACTCCTGGATGACGAAAAACTTGTCTGATCGCAAGCGGGCGCTGGTCATCAGCAATCGGGATGCGACACGCTGCTCGATCAGATGAAATGAACTGCATACGGCTGTCTGTCTGGCTGCAGCCAACTCCGCGTAAATGTACAAATTGAGCTCATGCCGCAGTGTCTGACTCTCCTGTAGGGCGCTCAGAAAGCGCGCCTGCGGAACTCGAAGGGCTGTTCCGCCGATCTGAACCCGGGCGCGCAGGGACGAAACATTCACGCCTAGCGCGAGAGAGGTTCCCACCATACCGTCAAATCCAACGAGTCCGACCTCCAGAGTTCGACGCCCGACTGTCGGCGGCAGCAGGCTGATCACGCAATCGATGGGGAAAAAAACGAACCTGATGGGCTCTCCTGGCTCATGCAGTACAGCTTCGGCGGGAAGCGTAACGGACTCGAGGGAGGGAGCCAGCCGCTGGTATTCCTGCTGTGTCAATGCGGCGAGCAGACTGTTCGCAACGGGCTCACGACCGGACTCACCGGGCGCAACTGTTCGCAGCGCATTCCGGGCTGCGGGAAACAGGATGACGTTGCTGTCGGAGTAGTCAATGATCGCGTCGATCTCACCCGCTTCGATAGCCTGCTGCTCCGGACCACCCCTGATCAGCCGCTGCAGCACTCCACTGAGCCTCTTGTCCAGTAGCTCCGACTGGACGTGCTCCAGCGCATGAGACAAAGAACCATCAATCATTTTCCGGGCTCCTGATTCCGATGGCCAGGAGTACCCTGAGTTTGTCGCTGAGGTTGCCCACGACCTGAGCCGTCGGCAGAGGGTAGTCCTTATTGAGGGTTGGCGTCACAACAACGCCCGCAGCCATAGCGCGCTGCGGGTGCTGCAGGACATCGATGATTTCCAGGTCGCAGGCCCCGCCAAGGTCATCACGGCAGATCGCTTCGATATTGAGGACGGCCTGTACCGAATTGGGAGCGTCACCCGCAACGTAAAGGCGCAGAACGGCAACGGCCTTAGATCCATTGACTGCCTTTTCTGGCTTACCTCTGCGAGCATTCACCTTGGACTTTTGCTCCGGACTCTGGTCGATGCTTTGCCCGCAGGATTGCCACGCTTGGTTCGCAAACCAGTTTCCCGCGATCGAGAGGAAGCCTCGAGCGCCAAAGCTTCACTTGAAGCGACCTCCATTCTGGCTCGTTGCTGCTCAAGCTCGAGCTGCAGCAGCTTGATCTCGGCCTCGGTTCGGGCCATGGCATGATCCATCGCCCGTCGCTCGATTTCAGCTCCGGCCAGCATCCTTGACCTGGACTCGGCGAGGTCGGCTTCCTTCTCCCAGCGCCGAGTACCCATCAGTACCTCGCCACCACCCGTGTAGACATCCGTGAGCGACAAACCGGACTTGCTCAGGACAAGCTCACGCACCTGATTGGAGTGAGCCGTACCGCGCGACTTGACAATCGTGAGGGCTCGATTGCGCTCACCACTCAGGACGAGGTAGGAGAGATGAATCCAAGTATCCGCAATGGTGGAAATCTGCAGCGTGGTCGATTCCGCAACCGGATCATCCGCCTCGCTGAGCGCGGTCACCAGTAACGTGACCCCGGAGTCCTTAACCATGTGCACGAACCGGCTGGCCACCGATCGCGCGGTGATGGAACTTCCTGAACGGGCCAGCGCCGATAGCGGATCAATCACAACACAACTTGGTCGGTGGCGAGCGATCAGCGCTTTCAGCCCGGAGAACAGTTCCTCCGGACTGATCGCATCGGTGCGCGCCGAGAACATGTGCAACAGCCCGGAGTCGACGTGCTGCTTGAGTTGAATACCGACGGAGGCCAAGTTGCGCACGATCTGCCCTTCACCCTCGTCATAGCTCACGAACAAAGTGCGTTCACCTCGAGCACAGCCCGCCTCCAGAAACCTGCCAGCGAGGGTAGTCTTGGCAGTGCCAGGCAGACCTGAAATCAGGGTACTGCTGCCGCGATACACGCCGCCCCCGAGCAACGAGTCGAGATCGCTGAAACCGAGGCTGAGTCGTTGGGTAGAAGCGCGGCCTGGCACTGATGTCGATTCGCCAGCGGCCACTTCGATGCCCGAGGATCCGAAGGTCAGCGGAAACTCAGCTGCGGCAAAACCGGAGCCACGGTACTTGATCATTTGAATCAGCTGAGAGGCGACTCGATCCTCCTGGCGACGACCGAGTCGTACCACGCAATCAGCCATGAATTGCATGAAGCCGTATTGCACCGATTCGTGAGGACGCTCCTCGCTCTTGGTGGTAACAATGGCCGTCAGTCCACTATCGTCCAGCCAATCCCGGATCCGATAGATTTCGTCCACTTCCGCCGCCGGATTCTGGAGCCGACTCAGCAGTACATCGATGCCGTCGAACACGATCCACTGTGCGCCGATCTCTTCTTTCTTGGCGGTGAGCATGGCCAGCATTCCGGCCAGATCGAAATCACCTGCTTTGACAACCTCACGCGACAACCTCGCATCGAGGAAGTAGATCTGCTTCTCGGGAATGGCATCCAGTCCCCAGTCGAAACCAGCGCTATTGGCAATGATCTCGGACGCCCTCTCCTCGAAGGCAACGAAGATTCCGGATGCGTGGTGGTGGTGCACTGCGTTGACGAGACACTGCAGGGCGAACACAGTCTTGCCCGCGCCTGGCCCCCCGAACAGGAGGGTCGTGCGATTGCGTGGTAATCCGCCATGACTCAGCAGATCAAAACCCTCGATCCCGGTGGTCAGCTTTGTCAGAGGCTGAACGATTCTGGGTCTGGCTACCTTTGCGATATCAGCACTCCTTAGCGGCGTCAAGCTTCATAACATAGCCCTTAGGTGACCGCAAGAATCGTGATGCAGCCAATGTCAGCACCCATGACGTGGCGGTTTCCGTGGCGGGGAAGATGGCTAAACAACAGAGTTCCCGAGAGTTGGCACACGCCAACAGCAGCCCAGCACGAGCCTTTCAGGGAACTAGTGAGATCAGAAGTGAAAGGAACGGTCGGTCAAACCGCATTGCTTCCCCGTGAATCCCCCCCTGGTTTCCGCGGAGACGTGTGGTCCGGACCGGTCAGCGGGAAGCGCTCCCGGGTGATCGCATCCAGCCGACGCTTGCGGGCGATCTTCTCTTCGCGTTCCTCGGGGGGCAGCGGCTTCGGAAACGGATAGCTGAAGTTCGGCCCGTGACTGGCGTTGATCATGCAATCCATCAGCATCCGCATGTCCATGCCGTGCCCCCACTCCGTAGAGGCCAAAGCCGTCTCCGCGGAGATACCCAGCTTCTGCCGACGATGCAGGTCCACAATGCTGGTGTAGGTGGTGGGATCGAGGCGGAAGCTGGCCGTGAGCACACTGCCGGCGGGGTCGGTGAACACCATTTCGCCGTCTCCGCCCCGCTCACAGCCGAAACCTTCCTCGTGAACGAGACGGTGATGGTGGCGGCAGAGCATGGTGCAGTTCTCCAATGAGGTCTCACCCCCATCTGCCCAGTGGATGATGTGGTGGGCGTCCACGTAGCGCTGTTCGGTAC
>JAFIFJ010000103.1 GCA_020832085.1 Gammaproteobacteria bacterium
GTTGATCAGATCCTCGTAGGACAGATCCTCATAGGAGCCGGTGATCTCAGTGCGGCGCGGATCGTCGTAGGCTTCGAGGACTTCCTCGAGTTCCTCGCGGATCACCGCCATCAGGCGCTCGCCGCTTTCGAGGATGTGCAGGTAGCCCTCGATCTCGCTGAGCAGGGCCTGATACTCCTCGATGAGCTTGCCCTGCTCCATGCTGGTGAGGCGGTTCAGGCGCAGATCGAGAATGGCCTGGGCCTGTACCGGGGACAGCCAGTAGCGCCCGTCGCGCAGGCCGTACTGCTCTTCCAGCCCGTCCGGGCGGCAGGCCTCGGCACCGGCCCGGGCCAGCAACGTGGACACGGTCTCGGACTCCCAGCCGCGGCCGCAGAGGGCGTCGCGGGCCTCCGCCGGCGTCGGCGAGGCCTTGATCAGGGCGATGACCTCGTCGATGTTGGACAGGGCCACGGCCTGACCTTCGAGGATGTGGCCCCGCTCCCGGGCCTTGCGCAGCAGATACACGGTGCGTCGCGTCACCACCTCGCGGCGGTGACGGATGAACGCCTGAAGCATCTGCTTCAAGTTCATGATCTTCGGCTGGCCGTCCTCGAGGGCGACGCAGTTGATGCCGAAGACGGTCTGCATCTGGGTCTGGCTGTAGAGGTTGTTCAGCACCACCTCGCCGGATTCACCACGGCGGATCTCGATGACGATGCGCATGCCGTCCTTGTCGGACTCGTCGCGCAGTTCCGAGATGCCCTCGATGCGCTTCTCCTTCACCAGCTCGGCGATCTTCTCGATCAGGCGGGCCTTATTGAGCTGGTAGGGAATCTCGTGAACGATGATGGTGTCACGGCCGGTCTTCTCGTCGGTGATCACCTCCGCCTTGGAGCGCACGTAGATGCGGCCCCGGCCGGTCTTGTAGGCCTGCACGATGCCGGCGCGGCCGTTGATGATGGCGCCGGTGGGGAAGTCCGGACCGGTGACGTGATTCATCAGGTCGTCGATGGTCAGGTCTTCGTCGTCCACCAACGCGATGCAGGCGCGGACGATCTCACCGATGTTGTGAGGCGGAATGTTGGTGGCCATGCCCACGGCGATGCCGGAGGAGCCGTTCACCAGCAGGTTCGGCACCCGGGTCGGCAGGACCTCGGGCATAGACAGGGTTTCGTCGTAGTTCAGGACCTGATTGACGGTGTCCTTGTCGAGATCCGCCAGCAGCAGGTCGGCCAGTTTGGCCATCCGCACTTCGGTGTAACGCATGGCCGCCGGCGGGTCGCCGTCCACGGAGCCGAAGTTGCCCTGGCCGTCCACCAGCAGGTAACGCATCGAGAAATTCTGGGCCATGCGGACGATGGTGTCGTACACCGCGGAGTCACCATGGGGGTGGTACTTACCGATGACCTCACCCACCACCCGCGCCGACTTCATGTAGGGCCGGTTCCAGGTGTTGTTGAGCTCGCTCATGGCGAACAGCACCCGCCGGTGCACGGGCTTGAGTCCGTCCCGCACATCGGGCAACGCCCTTCCGACAATGACGCTCATCGCGTAGTCGAGATAGGACTGCTTGAGCTCGTCCTCGATGTTGACGGGAAGAATTTCCCTGCCGATCTCTGCCATGTAATGCCTCGATGGTCGCCCGGTCCCGGGCGCAAAGCCCCCGTGGGACCGGAATCCGGCCCCCTCGATTCACGCCCACAGGGCGCGTCCGGAAAGCCGGGCATTTTAGCCTGTCCGGGCAGCTCTAGGCGAGCGCAGTCGGCCACCGGGAACACAGGGCTCTGCTATCATCCGCGGCCGGCCTCTGGAGCACTTCATGCCCGACATCACTCCTGACACCCCAGCCACCGCCCTGATCAGCGCCCGCTGGGTGCTGCCGGTGGCGCCCGAGAACCGGATCCTGGACCGGCACAGCCTGATCCTGGCCGGTGAGCGCATTGTGGCGATTCTGCCCACGGCTGAGGCGAAGACGGCCTACCCGGACCTGCCCGAGACCGTCCTCGACCATCACGCCCTGCTGCCCGGGCTGGTGAACGCCCACGGCCATGCCGCCATGAGCCTGTTCCGGGGCTACGCCGACGACCTGCCGCTGGATACCTGGCTCAATGACCGCATCTGGCCCCTGGAAGGGCGCTGGGTGGACGCCGGTTTCGTCGCCGACGGGACGGCACTGGCGGTGGCCGAGATGGTGGCCGGGGGCACCACCACCTTCAGCGACATGTACTTCTTCCCGGAAGCCACTGCGGCGGTGGCCCTGCGGGCGGGGGTCCGGGCCCAGGTCTGCGGGCCCCTGGTGCGGTTTCCCAATGCCTGGTCGGCCGGGGCGGACGAGGCCATCCACCAATCCCTGGCCCTGCACGACGAGTTCCGGGATTCGGGCCAGATCCACGTGGCCTTCGGCCCCCACTCCACCTATGCCCTGGAAGCCGCCCATCTGCGCAAGGTGGCGACCCTGTCCGAAGAGCTGGACATGCGGGTGCAGATCCATCTGCACGAGACCGCCGAGGAAGTGGCCATGGCCCGCCGGGACACCGGCGAGCGGCCCCTGGCCACCATCGAACGCTGCGGGCTGCTGAGCCCCCAACTGCAGGCCGTGCACATGACCGCGCTGGAGCCCGGTGATGCCGAGCGGCTGGCGGAGCACGGGGTCAGCGTGATCCATTGCCCGCAGTCGAACCTGAAGCTGGCCAGCGGCTTCGCGCCCATCGCGGCCCTGCGCGCCGCCGGCGTCCGCGTGGCGCTGGGCACCGATGGCGCCGCCAGCAACAACAGCCTGTCCATGCTGCGGGAAATGCACGTGGCGGCGATCCTGGCCAAGGCCGTGGCCGGCGATGCCGCCGCCCTGCCCGCCCTGGACGTGATCGAGATGGCGACCTTAGCCGGCGCCGAAGCCCTCGGCCTCGGTGAGGAGATCGGCTCGCTGGAAGCCGGCAAGTGTGCGGACATGGTGGCCATCGATCTGTCCGGGGTGGCCAGCGAGCCGGTGTTCCATCCGGAATCCCAGCTGGTCTATGCCAGCACCCACAGCGCCGTCAGCCGGGTCTGGGTGAACGGCGAGCTGCTGTTCGAGGATGGCCGCCACCTGCGCCAGGACGTGAAGGCAGTGCTGACCAGCGTCCGCCGCTGGCGGGATCGCATGCAGGAGGTGGTGTGATGGCGCCCAAATCGGGATCGGGATCGAATACCGAGGAAGCCAACGTATCTTGAGGAGAACTCGGGGTTGATGGGGATCCCGATAGCGATACCGAAGCAATCTGGTCCCTGCAAACTCCTGCGGGTCATCGATGAGGAACACTGAGGCGTCATGAGTACAGAGCAGACCGCTATCGCACCCAACATCGATCCCACAGAAGTGGCCAAATTCGAGGCCATGGCCCACCGCTGGTGGGATCCGGAAGGGGACTTCCGGCCGCTGCACGACATCAATCCGGCGCGGCTGGCGTGGATTGCCGAGCGCCATCCGCTGGCCGGCGCCCGGGCGCTGGACGTGGGCTGCGGCGGCGGCCTGCTGACCGAGGCCATGGCCCGGGCCGGCGCCACCGTGACCGGCATCGACGCCGGTGAGGCGCCGCTGATGGTGGCACGCCTGCACGGCTTGGAATCCGGCATCGAGGTGGAGTACCGGCACATGGCCGCGGAGGCGCTGGCGGCCGAGCAGCCGGGCAGCTTCGACGTGGTCTGCTGCTTGGAGATGCTGGAGCACGTCCCCGATCCCGGCTCCGTAGTGCGGGCCTGTGCCGAACTGGTCCGCCCCGGCGGCGATCTGTTCTTCTCCACCATCAACCGCAACCCGAAGGCCTGGGCCCTGGCGGTGGTGGGGGCCGAGTACGTCCTCGGGCTGTTGCCCAAGGGCACCCACGATTACGCCCGTTTCATCCGGCCATCGGAGCTCGCCC
Source organism: Gammaproteobacteria bacterium (assembly GCA_020832085.1). Classification (GTDB taxonomy): domain Bacteria; phylum Pseudomonadota; class Gammaproteobacteria; order Pseudomonadales; family Azotimanducaceae; genus SLTB01. The sequence continues at coordinate 3,882 of JAFIFJ010000103.1, forward strand.
GCCACCTGCGCGGGGCCCGACTGGAATTGAAGGAGATCGCCGGCATGCGCTACAACCCCTTCAGCCGCGACTGCAGCATCACGACGGACGTGGACGTCAACTACATCGTCCACGCGGTGCGCCCGGCATGAGTGAGGGCCATGGGAAGTTCAGCGCGGACTGGCAGCCGGCGGCGGACCTGCTGGCCGGCAAGGTGATCGCCATCACCGGCGCCGGCGCCGGCATCGGTCGCGCCGCGGCCCGGACCTTCGCCGCCCACGGCGCCACGGTGCTGCTGTTCGGCCGGACCTTGAGCAAGCTGGAAGCGGTCTACGACGAGATCGTCGCGGCCGGTGATCCGGAACCGGTGATCCAGGCCGTGAATCTGGCCGGCGTCACGGCCGAGGATTGCCAGCAGCTGGCCGTGGCCATCGACGAGGCCTTCGACCGCCTCGACGGCCTGCTGCACAACGCCAGCGTGCTCGGCCCCCGGGTACCGCTTGCGGGCTACGACCCGGTGGCGTGGCAGGAAGTGATGGCCACCAACCTCAACAGCAACTTCCTGCTGACCCAGGCTCTGCTGCCGCTGCTGGAGGCCAGCGGGACCCGATCGACCGCAGACGAGCCCCAGGCGACGTCGCCGCTGGTGCTGTTCACCGGATCAGGCGCCGGGCTGCGGCCCCGGGCCTACTGGGGCGCCTATGCGGTGGCCAAGGCCGGTGTGGAGGCGCTGATGAAGGTGTTTGCCGACGAGAGCGAGAACATCTCGCCGGTGCGCTTCGCCAGCCTCAATCCCGGCGGGACCCGCACCGCCATGCGCGCCGCCGCCGTCCCCGGGGAGGATCCGAGCACCCTGCCGACGCCGGAAAACCTGATGCCGCTGTACCTGTGGCTGTTCGGCGAAAGCGGCAAGTCCATCCACGGCCAGAGCATCAGCGCGCGGGAGTGGCTGGGGCTGTAGCCCTCCTCACCGGCTCGGATCGGCCTCGAAATCGGGATCGGGATCGGGATCGGGATCGGGATCGGGATCGGGATCGGGATCGGGATCGGGATCGGGATCAGGATCGGGATCAGGATCGGGATCAGGATCAGGATCGGGATCAGGATCGGGATCGGGATCGGGATCGGGATCGGGATCAGGATCGGGATCGGGATCGAAACAGCTACCCGGATCAGGATCGATTTCGATAGCGATCCCGATGAAGCCTGCTCGACGCGCCCTGCCAAAGCCGATCCCACTGCCTTTGCGAAACCTCATGCAGATCGCTGCTGCGCTGCGCTTCGCAGCCTCCCACAAGGCGGCAGCCCGCTTCTGGGAGAGCCCTATTTGCCGCAGGCAAATGGGCCGATTTCGAGGCGCTGCGCCGAAGCCGATCCCACTGCCCTCGCGAAACGTCATGCAGATCGCTGCTGCCCTGGGCTTCAGTTCAACCCCGGATAAGGCACAAACAGCTTGGAATGGCCCAAGCGAGCACGATTGCGGCCGCCGTGGGCTTCCGGCATGCCGACCAAGCGGCACAGCGCGTCGATTTCTTCCGGGCGCAGCTCCAGCCAGCGGCCGGCCACCAGGGTGGAGGGCATCACCAGCGGGCCGAAGCGCACCCGCTTCAGGCGGCTGACTTCGAAGCCCTGGGATTCCCAGAGTCTGCGGACTTCACGGTTGCGGCCTTCCATGAGCACCACGTGATACCAGCGGTTGGCCCCTTCGCCGCCGTAGAACTGCACGTCGCTGAACTTGGCGGGGCCGTCCTCGAGCAGGACGCCTTCCTTCAGGCGCTGGATGGCTTCGTTTTCCACCACGCCATGGACCCGCACGGCGTATTCCCGGTCGAGCTTGGCACCCGGGTGCATGAGCCGGTTCGCCAGTTCGCCTTCCGTGGTGAACAGCAGCAGGCCGCTGGTGTTGTAGTCCAGCCGGCCGACGGCGATCCAGCGCCCCTGGGGCAGCTTGGGCAGGCCATCGAAACAGGTGGGGCGACCTTCCGGATCATGGCGGGTGCAGATCTCGCCCTGGGGCTTGTTGTAGAGCAGCACCCGGACTTCCGGCTCCACGTCGGCGCTGCGGCCGAGGGGACGGTCATCGACTTCGATGCGATCGCTGGCACCCACCCGGTCGCCGAGCTTGGCCACCTCACCGTTGACCTTGATGCGGCCGGCACGGATCCACTCTTCGAGGCCGCGCCGGGAACCGAGACCGGCACGGGCGAGGACCTTCTGCAGTTTCTCGCTGCCGGCGGCAGGTGTGGCGTCGTCATCGTGCATCGGCGGGACGCTCCCCTTGGTGGTCGTGCCGGGTTTCATCATCCCTGTCGTCATCAACATCTTCAGTGCGGTCTTCAGTCTGGTCTTCAGGAAGCGCATCAGTCGGCGCTGCAGTGGTTTCCGCAGCCAGCTCGTCGGCGGCTGCGGCGCCATCCTCGGGCTCCGCTTCGCTGCTGTAGCCCTCGAAACCCAGCTCCTGGTTGATCTTGTCCAGATCGCGGATTTCGGCCAGGGGCGGCAACTCGTCCAGGGCGCGCAGGTTGAAATAATCCAGGAACGCGCGGGTGGTGCCGTACAGCGCCGGCCGCCCGGGGACGTCCCGGTGGCCAAGAATGCGGATCCAGTCCCGCTCCAGCAGGGTCTTGATGATGTTCGACGACACGCTGACGCCGCGGACCTGCTCGATGTCGCTGCGGGTGACGGGCTGCTGATAGGCAATCACCGCCAGGGTCTCCAGCAGGGCACGGGTATAGCGTGGCGCCCGCTGCTCCCAGAGGCGGCTGATCCAGGGGGCCAGATCCTCCCGGACCTGAATGCGCCAGCCGCTGCCCACCTCCTTGAGCTTAAGACCGCGGCCCTCCATGGACGCTTCGAGGTCCGCCAGCGCGGTCTTCAGTTCACCCCGGCCCACGCCCTCGCCCTCGTCGAACAAAGTCAGCAGGCGCTCGAAGGACACCGGCTCGCCGGCGGCCAGCAGGGCCCCCTCGACGATGTTGCGAACCATGTCTGGACTGATACTCAAAGCGGGCTCCTCTTCATGTGCGGCAGTCTCCGCGGGCCTACACCGCGTGGACGCGGGCGCGGACGTGGATCGGCGCCAGCGGTTCGTTCTGCACCAGCTCGATCAGGGACTCCTTGACCAGCTCCATGATGGCCAGGAACGTCACCACCACGCCCAGGCGCCCCTCGTCCACCCGGAACAGGCTGACGAAGGGCACGAATTCACCGGTCTCCGACACCCGGCGCAGCACGTCGCCCATGCGCTCCCGGGTGGAGAGGGTATCGAACTTGATGTTGTGATGGCGGTACATGGCCGCCCGCTGCATGACGTCCGCCAGGGCCAGCAGCAGTTCCTTCATCTCCAGCTCCGGCAGCGGCTGCTGCCGGTCCATGGGCGGCGCCACGGCGCTGGCCGGGAAGATCTCGCGATCGGTACGCGGCAGTTCGTCGATGTCCTCCGCGGCCTGGCGGAAGCGCTCGTACTCCTGCAACCGGCGGATCAATTCGGCGCGGGGGTCCTCGCTCTCCTCGTCCTCACTCGCCGGCCGCGGCAGCAGCATGCGCGACTTGATCTCCGCCAGCATGGCGGCCATGACCAGATACTCCGCCGCCAGCTCGAAGTGCAGGGCCTTCATCAGTTCCACGTACTGCATGTACTGGCGGGTGATGTCGGCCACCCGGATGTCGAGGATGTCCAGGTTCTGACGCCGGATCAGGTACAGCAGCAGATCCAGCGGTCCCTCGAAGGCCTCGAGGAAGACCTCGAGGGCGTCCGGCGGAATGTAGAGGTCCTTGGGAAGTTCGGTGACAGTGCGCCCTTCGACAATGGCGAAGGGGAATTCGGCTTGGGAAGCAGACGCGTGGGGGCCATCAGCCTGCGCCATCCGGCCCTCGCGCAGCCTCTGCAGACGCGGGCCGGCTGCTGCGGTGTCGACATCATTGCCGCCGCTGCCCGCCTCGTCGCTCACCGGTAGCCCAGCCCCATGGCGCTGCGCACGACCTCGAGCGTCTCCCTGGCCTGATCCCGGGCATGCTCGGAACCTTCGGCGATGATGGCCTTCACCAGATCCGGCTGCTCCTCGTACTGTCGGGCCCGCTGACGCATGGCGGCCTGTTCGGCGACGATGGCCTCGATCACCGGCTGCTTGCAGTCGATGCAGCCGATGCCGGCGCTGCGGCAGCCTTCGGTGACCCAGTCGCGGGTCTGCACGTCTGAATACAGCTTGTGCAGGGACCACACCGGGCAGCGTTCCGGTTCACCCGGATCCGTGCGCCGGACCCGGGCCGGATCGGTCTTCATGGTGCGGATCTTCTGCTCCACCTGCGCTGGCTCCTCGCGCAGGCTGATGGTATTGCCGTAGGACTTGGACATCTTCTCGCCGTCCAGGCCCGGTACCTTGGGCGACTCGGTGAGCAGGGACTCCGGCTCCGGCAGCAACAGCCGGCCACCGCCTTCCAGGTAACCGGTCAGCCGTTCCTTGTCCGCCAGGGACAGGTTGGCCTGCTCGTCGAGCATGGCCCGGGCTCGGGACAGGGCCTCACCGTCCCCCTGCTCCATGTAACGCTTGCGCAGGTCGCGATAGAGGCGCTGGGACTTCTTGCCCATGCGGCCGATGGCCACCTCCGCCGCTTCCTCGAAGCCGGGCTCCCGCCCGTAGACGAAGTTGAAGCGCCGGGCCACTTCCCGGGTGAGTTCCACGTGGGCCACCTGATCGGCCCCCACCGGCACCTTGCCGGCCCGGTAGATCAGGATGTCCGCGCTCTGCAGCAGGGGATAGCCGAGGAAGCCGTAGGTGGTGAGGTCCTTTTCCTTGAGCTTCGCCTGCTGGTCCTTGTAGCTCGGCACCCGCTCCAGCCAGCCTAAGGGCGTGATCATGGACAGCAGCAGGTGCAACTCGGCGTGCTCGGGCACCTTGGACTGGATGAACAGGGTGGCGGAGCCGGGGTTGACCCCAGCCGCCAGCCAGTCGATGACCGTGTCCCAGACGTTCTGCTCGATCTCCCCCGCTTCCGCATAGTGGGTGGTCAGCGCGTGCCAGTCGGCGACGAAGAAGAAGCATTCGTACTCGTGCTGCAGTTTGACCCAGTTGCGCAGCACGCCGTGGTAATGCCCCAGATGCAGCCGGCCGGTGGGACGCATGCCGGAAAGCACCCGGCGGTCGGCATCGTTACCTTTCAATTCGGACTCCTCACAGCAAATGGCCGCGGATCATAGCAGAGCACGTCGCGATTACCTGTCCCATGGCGCCCGACCCTAGCCCCCACCGGGGACCAGCGTGGAGGCATCGCCCCGGCCCTGCCGCCGCAGTACCGGGACGTCATCGGTGAGATCCACCACCGTGGTGGGTTCGGGACCGCAGGGGCCACCATCGATGATCAGGTCCACCAGCCTCTCGAGGTGGTCCCGGATCTCCTCCGGGTCGGTCTGGGGCAGGATGTGACCGGGCAGGATCAGGGTGCTCGACATCAGCGGCTCACCGAGTTCTTCGAGCAGGGCCAGAGCAATGGGATGCTCCGGGATGCGCAGGCCGATGGTACGGCGCTTGGGGTGGGCCAGCCGCCGCGGCACTTCCCGGGTGGCCGGCAGGATGAACGTGAACGGACCCGGAGTATGGGCCTTCAGCGCCCGATAGGTGGTGTTGTCCACCCGGGCGTAGATGGACACTTCCTTGAGGTCGCGGCAGACCAGGGTGAAATTGTGGTCCTTGTCCACTTCCCGCAGGCGGCGGATGCGTTCGGCGCCGCCCTTGTCCTCCAGCCGGCAGGCAATGGCATAGGCGGAATCCGTCGGATAGACGATCACACCGCCGCCGCGGACGATGTCCACGGCCTGGCGGACCAGCCGCGCCTGCGGGTTGTCCGGGTGAATACTGAAGTACTGCGCCATCAAGGTCCCCCGTGGGCCAAGCGCAACATTCCCCGCCCGGCGCGTCATCCATTATGCTGCCCCCCTGGACGGGGGCTCAACCTGCGCTTGTCCACGCCCCCGGTCCGCTGTGGAGTCTTCGTGAAGCAATTCCTCGAATTTGCGCCGATCCTCGCTTTCTTCATCACCTACTACGTCGGCGAGCGTGACCTGCTTGCCGCCACCGGCGTGCTGATCGTGGCCCAGACCGTACTCACGGCCGGACTCTATCTGCGCTACCGCAAACTCGACCGGCCCATGCAGATCCAGTTCTGGGCGGTGGTGCTGCTCGGTGGCCTCACCCTGGCCCTGAACAACGTCGCCTTCATTCAGTGGCGCCCCACCCTGGTGAACTGGATCCTGGCTGCCGGGCTGGCGCTGTCGCAGATCTTCGGCGAGCGCAATCTGCTCGAGCGCATGCTGGGCGGGCAGCTGCCGCTGCCGCGGCGGGCCTGGAACCATCTGGCCTGGGGCTGGTGCGCGGCATTCTTCTTCGCCGGCGCCCTCAATCTGGTGGTGGTTTTCCAGTTCAGCGAGGAATTCTGGGTCAACTACAAACTCTTCGGCGGCTTCGCGCTGACGCTCTGCTACGTCATCGCCACGGTGGTCTACCTGGCCCGGTCCGGCCATCTCGACGAGCAGCCGGAACCGGCGCCCGCCGCCGTGGGAGCGGCTTCAGCCGCGAACGAAGCCGGGGAAACCGAAACGAAAGATGGCAGCGACCGCCCATGATCGCCCTCTCGGTCAACGTCAACAAGATCGCGCTGCTGCGCAATTCCCGGGGCGGGCCGCGACCGGACCTGCTGGATCTGGCACGCATGGCGCTGGCTGCCGGCGCCCACGGCATCACCGTCCACCCCCGGCCCGACCAGCGTCACATCCGCGCCGACGACGTCCCGGCCCTGGCCAAGCTGCTGCGCTCGGAGTTTCCTGCTGCGGAATTCAACATCGAGGGCAATCCTTTCGCGCCGGCCAATGCCGGCGGCTATCCGGGCCTCGAAGCCCTGGTGGAAGCCACCCGGCCCGCCCAAGTGACCCTGGTTCCGGACAGCGACGACCAACTCACCTCCGATCACGGCTGGGACCTGCCGCAGCAGAGCGACCGGGTTCGACCGTTAGTCCAGCGCTTTCACGCCCTCGGCACCCGGGTCAGCCTGTTCATGGACCCGGACCCGGCCGCCATCGCCGCCGTTCCCGCCACCGGTGCCGACCGCATCGAGCTCTATACCGGTCCCTTTGCCGAAGCTTTCGCCCGCGACGGTCATGCCCAGGGTCCGGCCAGCCGCGACAGTCACCAGACCTTCATCCGCGCCGCCCAGCAGGCCGTGGCACTCGGCCTGGGGGTCAATGCCGGCCACGACCTCGATCTCGACAACCTGGTGTCATTGCGCTCGCTGCCCGGACTGGCGGAGGTTTCCATCGGCCATGCCCTGGTGGCCGACGCCCTGGAGCTCGGCTGGTTCGGCACGGTGCGGCGCTACCTGAAAGTGCTCAACGGCTGAGAGACCCGTCACGCCCTGGTGAAATTCACTTCACCTGCCCCTTGTCACCGTGGTGCCGGAAGCGTTCAGATAGGCGCGGCGGACCGCCAACCACAAAACAATGGGAGCTGGGGCATGGCCGACAATCAAGAAGACGAACTCGAACGGTTCATGGAGGGGGTGAAGCGACGCAATCCCGGAGAACCTGAATTTCACCAGGCCGTTCACGAAGTGGCGATGGATATCGTCCCTTACATCGCCGACAAACCGATCTACAAGGAACTGATGATCCTGGAACGGATGACCGAGCCGGACCGCATCATCAGCTTCCGGGTCACCTGGGAGGACGACCAGGGCAACATCCGCGTCAATCGCGGCTATCGGGTACAGCAGAACAACTCCATCGGGCCCTACAAGGGCGGCATCCGCTTCCACCCCAGCGTCACCCAGAGCGTGCTGAAGTTCTTAGCCTTCGAGCAGACCTTCAAGAACAGCCTCACGGGTCTGCCCATGGGCGGCGGCAAGGGTGGATCGGACTTCAATCCCAAGGGCAAATCCGACCGCGAAGTGATGCGCTTCTGTCAGGCCTTCATGACCGAACTGCACCGCCACATCGGCCCGGACACTGACGTTCCTGCCGGCGACATCGGTGTCGGTGCGCGGGAAGTGGGCTACATGTTCGGCCAGTACAAGCGCCTCGTGAACCGCTTCGAAGGCGTGCTCACGGGCAAGGGCCTGGAATTCGGCGGCAGCCGCATCCGTACCGAGGCCACCGGCTACGGCACGGTGTACATGATGGAGGACATGCTCACCCATCATAAGGAGTCCATCGACGGCAAGATCTGCGTCGTCTCAGGCTCCGGCAACGTGGCCACCTACTGCGCCAAGAAGCTGATGGAACTCGGCGGCAAGGTGGTGACCCTGTCCGACTCCAGCGGTTTCGTCTACGACAAGGACGGCCTGACCCTCGAGAAGCTCGAGTGGGTGATGGACCTCAAGGAGAAGCGGCGCGGGCGCATCGAGGAATTCGCCCGGGAGTTCGGCACCGAGTTCCATGAGGGTGAGCGCCCCTGGGGTGTGCCCTGCAATCTGGCCTTCCCCTGCGCGACCCAGAACGAGATCGAACTGGCCGACGCTGAGAAGCTGGTGGCCAACAACGTCAGGGGCATCGCGGAAGGCGCGAACATGCCCACCACGCCGGAGGCCATCAAGCTGATCCAGAAGAAGCGGGATCTGCTGCATGCACCGTCGAAGGCCGCCAACGCCGGCGGGGTGGGCGTGTCCGGTCTGGAAATGAGTCAGAACAGCCTGCGCCTACAGTGGTCCGCCGGTGAGGTGGACGTCCGCCTGCGGGAGATCATCAAGGGCATCCACGATCAGTGCGTGGAGTTCGGACGGCAGTCGGACGGTCACATCGACTACTTCAAGGGTGCCAACGTGGCCGGCTTCAACAAGGTCGCCAAGGCGATGATCGCCTACGGCGTGATGTAAGGGGAAACGCGCTTCTCCGCCCGGCGGCGAGGCAGTAGACTGCGCCCCTTCCAGACTTCACCGGAAGGGGCCAGTCCCATGGGTTCGCTACGTCATTGCTGCATCGCTGTGCTGCTCGGGCTCCTCACCCTGTCGGGGGCCGCGGAGGGCAACGCTGCGCCAAGGGTGATCTTCGAGACCTCCGCCGGCAACTTCGAGGCAGAGCTGTTTCCGGAGGAAGCTCCGGTCACGGTGGACAATTTCCTCGACTACGTGGACGCAGGATTCTTCGACGGCCTGATCTTCCATCGGGTGATCGCGAACTTCATGATCCAGACCGGTGGCTATACGCCGGACCTGCGCCTGCGGGACCCCAGGTCCAACATCATCAACGAATCCGTGGGTGGACCGAGCAACCAGCGCGGCACCCTGTCCATGGCGCGGCGGGATTATCCCCACAGCGCCAATTCCCAGTTCTTCATCAACGTCCGCGACAACCAGCGCCTCGACGCCCAGCGCTCGCGACCGGGCTATGCCGTGTTCGGCCGGATCACGGCCGGCATGGAAGTGGTGGACGCCATCAGCGTGGTCGAAACTGGCGTCCGTGACCGCATGGCGGACGTGCCGCTCGAGAACGTGGTGATTCATCGCGTCCGCCGGGCAGACTCGAACTGATGCCATCCCGACCCTCGCTGAAGGAACGTCTGGAAGCCCGCCTGACGGCAGCGCTCGAAGCGGCGGGCGCCCCGCCGGGGACACCTGCCATCGTCGCACCGGCCACCCGCGCCGGATTCGGGGACTATCAGGCCAACGGCGCCATGGGCGCCGCCAAGCGCCTCAAGCGCAACCCCCGGGAGCTGGCCGAGGCGGCCCTGGCCGCGGCGGACCTCGATGACCTCGTCAGCCATGCGGAGATCGCCGGGCCGGGCTTCATCAACCTGACCCTGAGTGACGCCTGCCTGACCGCGGAGCTCGAAGCCTTCGCCGCCAGCGTCATCGCGCCGCAGCCGCAGGATGAGGCCGCGGCACCGGTGGTGGTGGACTATTCGTCGCCGAATCTTGCCAAGGAAATGCACGTCGGCCATCTGCGCAGCACCATCATCGGTGATGCCATGGCGCGGGTGCTGGAACACACCGGGCATCAGGTCCTGCGCCAGAATCACGTCGGCGACTGGGGCACTCAGTTCGGCATGCTGCTGACCTTCATGGATGAACTCGCCAACAACGATGCCGATCTCCAGCACGAGCTGGCGGACATCGAGACCTTCTACCGACATGCCAAGGAACGCTTCGACGCCGACGCCGCCTTCGCCCAGCGGGCCCGGGACACGGTGGTCCGGCTGCAGGCCGGGGACGCCGACTGCCTGGCCCGCTGGCAGCAGTTCATCGACATTTCCATGCGCCATTGCGAGGCCGTCTACAGCCGCCTCGGCGTCGGCCTCGAGCGCAGCCACGTGCATGCGGAGAGCGCCTACAACGACGATCTCGCCGCCGTGGTGAGCGATCTGGACGCCGCCGGCCTGCTGGTGGAGAGCGAGGGGGCGCGCTGCGTCTTCCTCGACGAATTCAAGGGCAAGGACGACAAGCCGCTGCCGCTGATCATCCAGAAGCGGGATGGCGGCTACCTCTATGCCACCACCGATCTGGCTGCGGTCCGCTACCGCTGCGGCCAGCTCGGTGCCGGGCGCATCCTCTACTTCGTCGACAATCGCCAGAGCCTGCACTTCCGGCAGGTGTTCGCGGTGGCCCGGGCCGCCGGCTTCGTCCCGGCGGAGGTGGAACTCGAGCATATGCCCTTCGGCACCATGCTCGGCGAGGACGGGCGGCCGTTCCGAACCCGGGCCGGCGGCGTGATCCGCCTCACCGATCTCCTCGACGAGGCCGAGGAACGCGCCTTCGCGCTGGTCTCGGAGAAGAATCCGGATCTGGACGAGGCGGATCGAAGGGAGATTGCCCGGGTGGTGGGCATCGGTGCCGTGAAGTACGCGGATCTGTCCAAGCACCGCAACAGCGATTACGTCTTCGCCTGGGACAGCATGCTGTCCTTCGACGGCAACACCGCACCCTACCTGCAGTACGCCTACAGCCGGGTGCAGAGCCTGTTCCGGCGGGCAGATGTGGATCCGGCGGTCTTCGAGGCGCCCATCAGCCTGCAGGAAGACGCCGAGCGGGCCTTGGCCATGCAGCTGCTGCGGCTGCCGGAAACCCTGGCCACGGTGGCCAAGGACGGCGTTCCGCACCTGCTGTGCAGCCATCTCTTCGACATTGCCGTGGCGTTCATGGCGTTCTACGAACAGTGCCCGGTGCTGAATGCCGCCGACGCGGCCACCCGGGACTCACGCCTGGCCCTGGCCCAGCGCAGCAGCGCCGCCCTGCGCACGGGCCTCGGCCTGCTCGGCATCGCGACGGTAGAGAGGATGTAGGCCACGCCTGATCCGAGCGACACGCTGCTGTGGGAAGCTGCTATCGCCCGCAGGGCGATGCAGCGATTGGCGGAGCAATCAGCGAAGGCAGTGACTTCAGCTTCGGGCGCAGCTCAGGCCGCAGCCGCCTCGCGGCGGGGGATGGTGTAGCTGCGCAGTTCGGCGGCGAAGTCCTTCAGGGACTGGATGCCGCTGGCCTCGGCCTCGGCACACCACTGTTTGAGAGCTTCCAGCCGGGCTTCCATGCTCTCGCCCTGACGCCGCCAGATGGCCTGCAGGGCCACCCGCTTCTCGTAGGCGATACGCAAGGTCGGTGAAGTCTCCAGCACCGCGCGCAGACGCTGCTGCTCGCGGTCGTCAATGAGGGACTCTTCCCGGCACAGCACCCGCTTGGCCTTGCGCAGCATGTGCCGTGTGGTCTCGCTGGCACGCTCACGCTCCTGCCGCACCAGCGGTGCCACCACGTCCTCGGCATAGCGGGACATGACCCGGAAGCGATCGTTCACCAGCGCCCAGGCAGAATCCAGATCCAGCGTCTGCTTGGCCGGATCGCGGGCCACCACCGGGCCCCGGCTGCGGGCCTTGGCCAATCCCAGCATCTCGAAGATACGGATGTACATCCAGCCGATGTCGAACTCCCAGGGCTTCTGGGACAGCTTGGCGGAATTCGGATAGGTGTGGTGGTTGTTGTGAAGCTCTTCACCGCCGATGAGGATGCCCCAGGGCACGATGTTGGTGGCCGCATCGGGGCACTCGAAGTTGCGGTAGCCCCAGTAGTGACCGACGCCATTGATGAAGCCGGCGGCCCAGAACGGAATCCACATCATCTGCACCGCCCAGACCGTGAGGCCGGCAGCGCCGAACAGCAGCAGGTTGATGGCCATCATGACGCTGACGCCGAGCACCGAGTGCCGGTAGACGTTGCGCTCGATCCAGTCATCGGGGCAGCCCTTGCCATACTTGGCCAGGGTCTCGGGATCCTTGCCTTCCCGATACAGTTCCGCGCCCTGCCAGAAAACCTTCTTCAGGCCCTTGATCTGGGGGCTGTGGGGATCGTCCTCGGTTTCGCAGGTGGCGTGGTGCTTGCGATGGATGGCGGTCCATTCCCGGGTACCCATGCCTGTGGTCAGCCACAGCCAGAGCCGGAAGAAATGCTGCAACGCCGGATGCAGTTCCAGGGCCCGATGGGCCGAGAAACGATGCAGGTAGACGGTGACCGCGACGATGGTGACGTGGGTCAGCGCCAGGGTGATCAACACCAGCTGCAGCAACGTGGGAGCCAACAGTCCCTCATACCACATGCGCTCAAGTACTCCTCAAAATTGAAACCAATCAGGCGCGCAGACCGCGCCACCCGGTATTATCGCATCCGCACACCCGCAAAGCCAGCCGCTCTGAGCCGCCGCCTTGGTGTCCTGGCGACGGATCGGGTGCAAAATCTGGTACAAAGGCGGCGGTCGGAACCCCTATTGAGAACAGCAGGAGGCTCAGAAGTTCCCATGCCCACGCTGTCGATCACGCGTCCGCTGATCCAAACCGCGGAGCTGCAGGCCGCCCTGAAGGGTGCGCCGCCAGCTGCCGCCCCCCGGCAAGCGCCGGTGCTGGTGGACTGCCGCTTTGCGCTCGACGATCCCCAAGCCGGCATCCGGGCATGGCAACAGTCACGCCTGCCCGGCGCCCGCTATGGCCACCTGGAACAAGACTTCTCCGGCCCCGTACAGCCCGGCCGCAGCGGCCGTCACCCGCTGCCGGACGCCGCCGCCCTGATCGAGCGTCTGCGCAGCTGGGGGGTGGGCCCGGACACCCCGGTGGTGTTCTACGATGCCAGCGGTGGCCCCTTTGCGGCCCGGGGCTGGTGGCTGGCCTGCCATCTGGGCCATCCGGCGGCCGCCGTGCTCGACGGCGGCCTGGACGCCTGGCTTGCAGCCGGCGGCGAACTCGAAACCGGGCCACCTGCCCTGCCGACGGAACCGGCGCCGGTCTGGCCCCAACGGCCGCCGCTGCTGGAAGCCGCCAGCGTCGCAGATGTGACCGCTGCGCTGGGCAGCGCCACGCCACTGCTGGATGCCCGCAGTCCGGAGCGTTTTGCCGGCGTGCAGGAGCCCATCGATCCGGTGGCCGGCCACATTCCCGGCGCCCGGTGCATGCCCCATGCCGGCAATCTGGATGGGCAGGGGCGATTCCTGCCAGCAAGCGACCTGGCTGCACGGTGGCGGGGTCAGGATGCAAACGCCGCCATCTGCTATTGCGGCTCCGGCGTCACCGCCGCCCACAACGTGCTGGCCGCCGTGGCCGCCGGCCTCGGTCGACCGCGCCTGTATGTGGGCTCCTGGAGCGAGTGGATCACGGATCCGTCCCGACCTGTCGCCCGCGGCCCATCGTGACGGCAGCCCATCCACGCACCCTGACCCCGGCTGCGGTGGTCTGGGACGACGGCGTGCCCACGGCGCCCGAGTACGGTGACGTCTACTTCTCCCGCCACGACGGCGTGACGGAGTCCGCCACCGTGTTCATCACCGGCAATGACCTGCCGGCACGTTTCCGGGACGGTTGCGGGGCCTTGTGCATCGCCGAACTCGGCTTCGGGACCGGCCTCAACTTCGCGCTGGCACGACAGACCTTTCTGGACCATGCCCGCCCCGGCGACCGGCTGACCTTCGTCAGTTTCGAGCGCCATCCGCTGCCCGTCGCCGACCGCAGCCGGCTCGCAGGGCAGATCGCGCCGACCCACCCGGCCCTGGCCGGGATGCTCGACGACCTCAATGCCTGCGCCCCGCCGGCCCTCATGGGTTGGCATCGGTTGCAGTTCGACGGCGGCCGGGTGCAGCTGGCGCTGTACTACGGCAGCGCCGAAGCCGGTCTCGACGACTGGCTGGCCACGTTGCCGGGCGGCGTCGTGGATGCCTGGTTCCTGGATGGTTTCGCGCCGAAGCGCAACGAATCCCTGTGGGCGCCATCCCTGTTCGCGAAACTGCCGCGGCTGTCGCGGCCGGGAGCGACCCTGGCAACGTTCTCGGTGGCGGCTGCGGTCCGGCAGGGTCTGGAGCAGGCCGGCTTCGAGGTCACCCGGGTGGACGGACCACCCGGTAAACGGCAGGTGCTGCGCGGGCGGCTGCAGCCGGGACTGGGGCGGGCTGCATTGGACCGACCCGCTCAGGTCCGAGTGATCGGCGCCGGACTGGCCGGTGCCTGCTGTGCCGCGGCGCTGGCCAGTCGCGGCATCGAGGTCGAGGTGCAGGATCCTCTGGGCGCAGGGGCCGCGGCGGCGGCCAATCCCTGGGCCGTGATGCATCCGCGCCTGCCCCTGGACGACGGCCCGCGGGGCCCGCTGTTCGCCACTGCCTTTGCCGGCAGCCGGAGCTGGCTTGCGGCCCACGCAGCAGACTGCTGGCAGCCGCGCACCGTCCTGCAGCTGCCTGAGCTGCGCCGCCCCGGGCGCCTTAAGGACGTGCTGCAGCGCTACCTGCCGAGTGGCCCCTGGCTCGCGGCCGACCAACTGGGCGGTCTGACGGCCATTCGATTCGATGGCGCCGGCTGGGCGGATCTCGGCCGGCTGGTGCGGCGCCTGCTGGAACATCCGCTGATCACCCTGTCACCGCAGGGCTTCGAGGGTCCCCTGCAGGCGTCGGCCCAAGGGCCTGTCGTGGTGGCGGCCGGTGTCCACAGTGCCGAGGTGCTGCCATCGCGCCCGCCCCTGGGCCGCATGCGGGGGCAGCTCACTCGCACTCGGCAATCCATGGCCCCGGACGCTGTCACCTGGCCCATCGTCACCGGCCGCGGCCACGCCCTGGCCCTGGCGGACGGCTGGGTCTGCGGTGCGAGCTACGTCCGCGACGGGGATGCCGAGGCCGCCAGTGCCGGGGAAAGAGCGGAGAATCTGGGGCGCCTGAAGCACCTGCAGGATCTGCTGGCTGCGACCCAGGATGCGGGGGAAGTGTGTGCGGAGTTCGTCGGCCTGCGCTGCACGGTGCCCGACCGGGTGCCGCTGTTGGGGCCGTGGAGAGAGATGCCCGGGCTCTACGTCAGCACCGGTCACGCCTCCGCCGGTCTGCTGACCTGCCCGCTGGCGGCGGAACTCATCGCCGCGGCGATCTGCGGCGAGGCACCGGTGCTCGATGCTGAACTGCGCGCGCTGCTGCGGCCGGATCGATTCTGAGGCGATCCGGCTGCAGGCATCGCGCGCAGTGCGCGCTCCCACGGAGCAGCGCCCTCGCGGGAGTCCGCGGCCTCAGGGCGCCTCGATGCTGCGGACGTTGACGACGCCTTCGATGGCTTCGATCTGGGCGAGGACGCTGGCGTCGGCGAGCCGGTCGAGGTCGATGAGGTTGTAGGCGATCTCGCCCCGGCTCTTGTTGAGCATGTCCACCACGTTGAGGTTGTAGTCCGCGAGAATGGACAGCACGCTGTTGAGCATGCGCGGCACGTTGTAGTTGCTGAACGCGATGCGATGGCCGGTGGTGCGATCGAGCAGCAGGGTGGGGAAATTCACCGAGTTGCGGATGTTGCCGTTCTCGAGAAAGTCGATGATCTGATCGGCAGCCATGACCGCACAGTTGGTTTCGGCCTCCTCGGTACTCGCACCGAGGTGGGGCGTGAAGATCACACCCGGCTTGCCGATCAGAGCGGGGTCGGGAAAGTCGGACACGTAGCGGCTGATCTGGCCGGAGTCGAGGGCCGCACTCACGGCCAGAGGATCCACCACTTCGTCGCGGGCATAGTTGATCAGCACCGCGCCGCGCTTGACGATCTTCAGTCGCTCCTCGTTGATCAGCCCCACGGTGTCTGGCAGCACCGGCACGTGCAGAGTGACGAAGTCCGATCGGGACAGTAGCGCGTAGAGGTTCTCCATCTTCTCCACCGCACTCGGCAGACGCCAGGCGGCATCCACGGAAATGGCGGGGTCGTAACCCACGACACGCATGCCCAGGCGCAGTCCCACGTCTGCCACCATGGAGCCGATGGCGCCGAGGCCGACCACGCCCAGCGTCTTGCCGGCGATCTCGCCACCCTTGAAGCGCTTCTTCTCGGCTTCCACCTGACGACCCAGCTCAGCCGCATCGCTCTGTCCTGCCAGACCGTCGATGAAGCGCACCCCACCGAGAATGTCCCGGGATGCCAGCAGCATGGCGGTGATCACGCTCTCCTTCACCGAGTTGGCGTTCGCCCCCGGCGTGTTGAAGACGACGATACCGGCGCGGGTCATGGCCTCGACGGGAATGTTGTTGACGCCGGCCCCGGCCCGGGCGACGCAGCGCAGGCGCGGCGTGGCATGGGCTTCAGTCAGCTTCTGGCTGCGCACCAGAATGGCGTCAGGATCGCTGATGGCCGAACCGATTTCGTAGCGGTCCCGGGGAAAGCGCTCGAGGCCTTCGAGCGCAATCTGGTTCAGGGTGAGGATCTGCTGCATGGCGCGCGTTCGTCCCGTAACTGGCGTGAGTGGCATGAAGGGCGCGCCATTGTACACATCCCGGCTACTGCCTCAGGCAGCGTTCTCTTCCCCCGGTTCGTACAGCGGAGCCGACAGGGCCTCCCAGCTGGTGTCGGCATCGTCCGGCAGGCTCTCGAAGGCGAGAATGCCGAGCTCCTCGAACTTCGGCCGGATGCCGGGAGTGAGCAGGCCGATGCGCTTTAGGTTGGGCACCACCCGGGTGAAGATCAGGTTGCGGAACTTCTGCCGCTCCTCACCGCCGGTGGCCACTTCGAAGGCCTCGTCCACCGGCCAGTCGAAGTGACGGAAGACGTCGGTGGCAATCAGCCGCTCGCGCATGACCACACAGGCCTCGTAGGCGAACTGGGCACGCTCCTCGCGCTCATCAAAGCTGAGCTGCTTCACCCACTCCTCCAGATAGTTGACGCCGAAGGTGACGTGGCGGGCCTCGTCGCGGATCACCAGGTGCACGAGCTGGCGCAGCACCGGATCGGGCGTGCTGGCCTTGATGACGTTGAAGGCCGCCAGGGCCAGACCCTCGATGATGATCTGCATACCAATGAACTTCAGATCCCAGCGCGGGTCGGTGAGGATCTTGTCCAGCAGCGCCTTGAGGCTGCGGGAAACCGGATACATGAAGCCGATCTTGCGCTGGATGTAGGTGTTGAAGGCCTCCACGTGGCGGGCCTCGTCGAAGGTTTGGGAGCCGGCATAGAGCTTGGCGTTGAACGTGGGCGCACAGGACACCAGCTGACTGGCCACCAGCAGCGCACCCTGCTCACCGTGCAGGAACTGGGACAGGGACCAGGCCTGCATGTGGCGGCCGAACTCGACCTTTTTCTCGTCCGTCATGCGCTCGAAGGGTTCGAAGCCGTTGAAGGGGCTCTGGGCGCGGATCTGCTCTAAGGTCTTGGCCACGTCCGCTGCACTGAGCGATCCGCGCTCGTGCCAGTCCGAGGTCAGCTCCCAGGGCACGTCCAGGGTGGCGTTCCAGTTCAGCTCCTTGCCCAGCTCGTAGAGCTTCTGGATGCGATTGTCCTGGACGCTGTAATCCCAGTTGTAGGATCCGGTCAGCGGCGTCTGAAAGATCTCGGCCAGGTGCTCGATGCTGGCAGCGTCCAGTCGGCTCTCCAGATCGTCCGGGGCATCGAAATGGCTGATCTCACGTGGGGTCTGAACGTGGCGGACGGACATGGCAGGGTCTCCTCAGCAGGATGTGAGCATCAGCTCACCTGTGCAGCGAATATATGAGCGGCCGCTCACCTTGTCAACGACCCCCGTTTTCGCCAGCGCTCATAGCCGCTGGAAAGGGTTATACTGTTGCCCATGAGTGCCGCTCACCTTCAGCGCCGACGTGAACCCTCCCAGGCCCGGGGGCGCGAGCGCGTGCGGGCCCTGCTCCAGGCCACCGGCGAACTGCTCGAGGAAGTGGGCTACGACGCCCTCACCACCAAGGCCATTGCCGAACGGGCCGACACCTCCATCGGATCCTTCTATCAGTTCTTCCCGAACCGGGATGCGGCGGTGGCCCATCTGGTGGACAGCTACCGGGCACAGATCCGCCAGTATCTGCACAGCGCCGTGCGCGAGCAGTTCAAGGACACCCGGGCGGGGATCACGGCAGACTGGGTCGGCTCGGTGGTGGACGGGCTGTCCGCCCTCTACGCCAGTTTTCCGGGCTTTGCCGGGCTCTGGTCCGGCGGGGTGCAGGACGGACCGCTGCGGCCCCATGCGGAACAGCTGCGGGCGGAACTGCTCGGTTCCCTGGAAGTGCTGCTTGGGGAGGCTTTTCCCGGAGTCGATGCCGGCCAGCGGCATCGCTGCCTGCTGATGGTGGTGGAAACCGCCAAGAGCGTACTCACCCGCTGCGGCACCATGGACCGGGAGACCGGCGAAATGCTGCGGGACGAGCTCAAGCACATGCTGGCCCTGTACATGGCCGCCTACTTCGAGTCGGGCTCTTCCAGCCGCTGGTCCGTGGCCGACGCCGCAAGCTGACCCGGCCCCCAGCCCGCCACCTCCTCGATCAACTCCAGCAGCATCCGTTCACTGTCCGGCGCCTCGAAGGCCGCCAGACGCGCCTGCATGGCGTCCCTGTCCGCGAACAGCCCATCGAGTTCCGCCAGCAGACGATCCTCCGTGAGTTCCGCTTCCAGGACCCTGCGTGCCAGCCCCTGGCGGGCCGCCCAATCCGCATTCTCGATCTGATCGCCGCGGCTGGCGGCGGTACCCAGGGGCACCAGCAGCGTCGGCTTGCGGGCCTGGATCAGCTCCAGCAGCCCGTTGGCCCCGGCCCGTGACAGCACCAGATCCGCCGCCGCCAGCAGATCCCGGTAGGGCTCGGCGACGAATTCAAACTGGGCGTAGCCAGCGCTGCCGGCCGTGGGCTGCACATTGCCCCGACCGCAGATGTGGATGATGTCGTAGCGCTCGAGCAGCCGCGGCAGCGCGCCGCGAATGCAGGCATTGAGGGCCTGGGAGCCGAGGCTGCCGCCCACTACCAGCAGCACCGGCTTGGCGCCGGCCAGCCCGGCCACCTCCAGTCCCCGTTGGCGCGATCCGGTCAGCAGGCCCGGGCGCAGCGGCGTGCCGGTGTAGACCACACGGCGGGCCCCGGCAATGCGGGTGTCCGGAAAGTTGGTGCAGACCGCCGCCACCCGGGGGGCCACCAGCCGGGTGGCGAGACCGGGGGTGCAGTCCGATTCGTGGGCCAGCACCGGCACCCCCGCCAGCCTCGCGCCGAGCACCACCGGCACCGACACGAAACCGCCCTTGGAGAACACCAGATTGGGCTTCAGGCGGCGTGCCAGCCGCCAGCCTGCAGCGATGCCTGCGAGCACCCGGAAGGCGTCCAGCAGATTCTCGAAGGACAGGTAGCGGCGCAGCTTGCCGGTGGGCAGCACGTGATAGGGCAGGCCCAGGGGCTCGATGAGGCTGCGTTCGATGCCGCTGCGGGAACCAGCGTAATGGACCTCCCAGCCGGCCGCCCGCAGGCGCTCGATCAGCGCCAGATTCGGGGTGACGTGACCCGCGGTGCCGCCGCCGGTGAAAAGGATGCGTGGGGCTTTCAACGGCCGGACCGCTGGGCAAGCAGGTCGCGCACGAAGGGCACCGTCAACCGCCGCTGGGCCACCAGGGAGGCCAGATCGAGTTCGTCGAGCAGCGCGAACAGCGCCTCCGAACTGCGATCGGCGCGACTGAGGATGAAGCGCGCGGTCACCGTGGGCAGTGCCAGCCCCCGCAGCCGGGCCCGGCGCTGCAGCGCGGCCAGCTTGCCGGCATCGTCCAGGGGCCGCAGCCGGAACACCGCCGCGGCAGCCAGTCTCGATGCCAGATCCGCCAGCGACCAGCCATGGCTCAAGGGCGCCGCCGAGGCTGCCGCCAGCAGCAGGCCGCCCTGCTCCGCCAGCCGGTTGCAGAGATCGAACAGCGCCAGTTCCGCAGGTCGATGGCCCGCCAGATCACCGAGATCGTCCAGCGCCACCAGCCGGCACTGTTCCAGTCCCTCCAGCACCGCTGCAGGGTCCGTGGCCAGTTCCGAGGCCGGCAGATAGATGGCGCGCAGGCCCTGATCCACTGCCGCGTGGCAGGCTGCCTGCAGCAGATGGCTGCGCCCGCTGCCCGCCGGTCCCCACAGCCAGCCACGCTCGGCGCCGGCACCGATCCGTGCCTCGAGCCACGCCAGGGCGGCCCCGTTGGCACCGGGTTCGAAGGCAGCAAAGGTGGCGGCATCCCGCAGCCGGACGCCGAGGGGCAGCTGCGCGCTCTGCGGGGCCAAGCCGGTCACCCTTCCTGCCGCCAGCGCGCCCGCCACACCGCCACGTCACCCACCTGCTCCGGTGTGGTGTCCGGCTGCAGCCGGGCTTCCAGCCGCAGCAGATCCAGCAGCCGTTCGGCATCGTCGCTGCTGTCCAGGCGCAGCAGCAGGGAATGGTCCCGCACCTGCACCAGCTGCACGCGACTGACTCCGGAAACCCCGGCCAGATAGCGCATCAGACCCGCATAGGCTCCCACTTCCGACAGCTGGTCCACCTGCAGCCAGAGGGAGTCCGCGTCTCCGCCGAGACGCAGCGCGTAACGGGCGGTCAGCCTCGCGCTGAGCCGGTCCACCAGCAGTCCAGCGGCGCTCACCGGTTCCGGCACTTCCACCGCCGCGGCAAAGAGCTCGCCGCCCACCTGTCCTTCCCAGTCCGCCACCCAGCGCCCGAGCGCATCCGGATACAGACGCAGCATGAGGATGGCGTCAGGCTGATAGCGCTGCTGCAGCGGCGCGGTGGCGTCCTCGAATCGTGCCCACAGAGCGCCGGCGTCCAGCGCCAGCTGATCGGGGAGATCCATCAGCGGCACCGTCAGCGGCAGGCCCCGGTCACGACCGGCACGGACCAGGGTCCGCGCCTCCTCTGAGCGCGGGTCTAAGATCAATCGTTCCCCGTCCGGCTCCTCGCGCAGGATCAGCACCAGCACCTCTGGACGCCGACCGGTCCAGGCCGGAATGTCCGACTCCCGCAGCAGCCTGAGAATGCCGCTGCGATCCGCTTCGAGTTCCAGCAGCCAGCGCGCCTCGGGATGGGCCTCGGCCAGTTCGGGATCACGGATGCGGGCATAGCCGGAGCGGACGAAATAGTTCTGCGCTGCGCGCAGGGCACCAGCGAGTTCCTGCCGTCGCGCCACCTCCGGATCGCCGCTGAGCCGGATCAGCACCCGCGTCAGCGCCTCCCGTTCCGCGCTGCGACGGGCGCCGGCGCTCTGATCGGGTACCGGTACGGAGACCTGATAAGGGTCTGCCGCCGCGAAGGACGGCGCCGGTAATGCCAATGCCAAAAGGGCCAGAGCCGTGGCAGCCATGCCCGTGGTACCCGAGCCCATCATCCAGCCACGCAGGCCGTGCAGCCAGTCTGCTAACATATCCAACTTCCCGACGATGCATCGTCAGCAGTCTACCCGATGGCCGCCCCCGATCGCCGCAACTGTAGGAGCACGGCACTTTGTCCGATTCTCAAGGGACCCAATCTCGAGGGACGACCCCCACCGGGACCTCCCCGACCAACGCGCCAGCAGCCGGCAGCAACGGCCTCACCTATCGGGACGCGGGCGTGGACATCGATGCCGGCGCGGAGCTGATCCGGCGCATCGCCCCGGCCGCCGAACGCACCCGGCGCCCGGAAATGCTCGACGGCTTGGGGGGCGTAGCCCCCCAGACCCCGGGTGCGGGCCCCATCCAAAAGCCGGTGGTGGTGGCCCGCCCCCCCCGCGTCGGCCCC
>JAFIFJ010000066.1 GCA_020832085.1 Gammaproteobacteria bacterium
GTGACGCGCACCTGCACCACCACGGTGTCGCCGGGACGGAAGTCCGGGACTTCGCGGCTCATCTGCTCCGCCTCGAGCTCGGCGATGATCCTGTTCTTGCTCATGTTCCGCTTCTCCGTCCTCGAATCCGATCGACGTTCAGTCGCGATCGGTCAGAAATTCATCCAACAGGCGCTGCGCTTGTGCGTCCAGCTCCTGGCCCTCAAGCAGGTCGGGCCGCCGCAAATGGGTACGCCCGAGCGCCTGCTGCCGCCGCCAACGGCGGATCTCTTCATGGTTTCCGGACAACAGTACATCCGGAACCCGCTGATCGCCGACCACTTCCGGCCGGGTATAGTGCGGGTGGTCGAGCAGCCCCGCAACGAAAGACTCCGCCTGGGCCGACTCCGGATCACCGAGCGCTTCCGGCAACAGCCGGCAGGCCGCATCGATGATGACCATGGCCGCAAGTTCGCCACCGGACAGCACATAGTCGCCGATGGACCACTCCTCATCCACGTCGCGGGCAATCACCCGCTCGTCGATGCCTTCATATCGTCCAGCCAGCAGGATCAGCTCCTGCCGCGTCGCCAGTTCCGCCGCCCCGGCCTGATCGAGCCTGCGCCCTTGGGGCGACAGGTAGATCACCCGCGCCGCCGGCAGCGCCTCCCTGGCTGCCAGGATGGCCGACCGCACCGGCTCCACCTTCATCACCATGCCCGGGCCGCCGCCATAGGGCTTGTCGTCCACAGTACGATGGCGATCGCGGGTAAAGTCCCGGGGATCGAAGGTCCGAACTTCGAGCAGGCCGTCGGTCACTGCTCTGCCCGTGATGCCGTGGCGGGTGACCGCCTCGAACATCTCCGGAAACAGGGTGACCACGCCCACTTTCACAGCTCGGGGTCCCAATCCACCCGGATCAGACCTTCACTGCGATCCACCTCGACAATGACGTCGGCGATGAACGGCAGCAGGCGCTCCCGCGTCCCATCCTTCACCACCATGACGTCGTTGGCGCCCGTGGCAAAGAGATGATCGACCCTGCCGAGTTCGATGCCATCGGTGCCCACCACCTTCAGCCCTTCGAGCTCGAACCAGTAGTACTCGTCTTCCTCCGCTGCGGGCAGCCGGTCCGCCGGGATGCAGAGATCGCGTCCCGCAAATCGCGCCGCCTCGTCGCGGTCCTCACAACTGTCGATGCGGGCCACGAAACCTTTGCCGTGGGGCCGCACCTCGTCAATCACGACTTCCCGCCACTGCCCGCGGTCTTCCAGCAGCCAGGGGCGATAGTCCAGCAGGTTGTCCACGGGGTCGGTGAACGACGCCAGCCGCACCCAACCCCGCACACCGTAGACACCGGTGATACGACCGACGACGATCAGCGCCTGTCCGGCATCCGCATCAGTCCCGGCAACCACCGGAGCGCGGGCGCCGATCAGCCCTTGCTGCTGTCGTCCCCGGCGCCCTCTTCCGCTGCCGGCGCTTCCTCTACGGCCGGGGCTTCCTCGGCCGCTGCTTCAGCCGCGACTTCCTCAGCAACCGGCGCGTCTTCGACGACGGGTGCCGGAGCCGGCTTGGCTTTCTTGGGCGCAGGCGGACGGGCGCCGACGACGCCATCGGTACCGACCTTGCGGGCCTCACGAACCAGATCCAGCACCCGCTCGCTCGGGCGCGCGCCCACGGACAGCCAGTACTCGACTCGCTCCAGATCCACCTTCAGGCGGTCGGCATTGCCGGTGGCAATGGGGTTGAAAAAACCGACCCGCTCGATGAATCGGCCATCCCGCTTCGAGGAGGCCTCGGCAACGGTCAGGTGATAGAACGGACGCTTCTTAGCGCCGGTGCGCGCAAGACGAATGGTTACCATGAATACCGGTTCCGTAACTTGTTGCTGTCCCTCGGAAAATTCCGAGGCGCTGCGGTGAAGGCCGCGTATTCTACGTCAAGGTGATCGGCTTGGGAACAGCAATCCGGCCCAATGGGAGCTGCGTGTGGAGGCTGCAATCAGCGCCGGAATCCGCCCGGGGGCAGACCGCCCGGCATTCCGCCCGGTCCACCGGGGCCACCCTGACCGCCGAGCATGCCGCCCATGCCCCGCATCATCTTCTGCATGCCGCCCTTCTTGGTCAGCTTCTTCATCATCTTCTGCATCTGCTTGTGCTGCTTGAGCAGGCGATTCACGTCCTGAATCTGCGAGCCGGAGCCTGTAGCGATGCGCTGCTTGCGGGAACCGTTGATGACGTCGGGATAGCGGCGTTCGTGCACCGTCATGGAGTTGATGATGGCCTCCATGCGGCTGAACATCTTCTCGTTGGCGCCCACCTGGGCCAGCTTGCCGGCATTGCCCATACCCGGCAGCTTGTCGAGCATGCCGCTGACGCCGCCTAAGTTGTTCATCTGCTGGAGCTGGTCGCGGAAGTCCTCGAGGTCGAACTTGCGGCCCTTCTCCATCTTGCGGGCGAGCTTGTCGGCCTTCTTGCGGTCGAGTTTGCGCTCGGCCTCCTCGATCAGGCTGAGCACGTCGCCCATGCCGAGGATGCGCGACGCCATGCGCTCGGGATGGAAGGGCTCGAGCGCGTCGGACTTTTCGCCTACACCGAGGAACTTGATGGGCTTACCGGTGATGTGACGCACCGACAGGGCCGCGCCACCGCGGGAGTCGCCATCGGCCTTGGCCAGGATGACACCCGTCAGGGGCAGCGCCTCGCCAAAGGCCTTGGCGGTGTTGGCGGCGTCCTGGCCGGTCATGGCATCGACCACGAACAGGGTTTCTGCCGGCGACAGGGTCCGGTGGATGCGGCCCACCTCGTCCATCATGTCCGCATCCACGTGCAGACGGCCGGCAGTATCGACGATGAGCACGTCGACGACGCTGTTGCGGGCAGCCTTCAGCGCGGCTTCGCAGATCGCCACCGGGTCCTGGTCGGCGCTGCTCGGGAAGAACTCCACGCCGACCTGACCGGCGAGGGTCTTAAGCTGGGCAATGGCAGCCGGGCGATAAACGTCTGCTGAGACCACCATCACCCGCTTCTTGTGGCGCTCCTTGAGCAGCCGCGCGAGCTTGGCGGCGGACGTGGTCTTGCCGGCACCCTGCAGGCCGGCGAGCAGGATCACCGCCGGCGGCTTGACGCTGAGTTCGAGTTCGCTGTGGGTGTCGCCCATGACGTGGACGAGTTCGTCCTTCACCACCTTGATGAAGGCCTGCCCCGGATTCAGGCCGGAGCTGACGTCCATGCCAATGGAACGCTCCCGCACCCGGTCGATGAAGGCTTTGACCACCGGCAGCGCCACATCCGCCTCGAGCAGCGCCATGCGCACCGTTCTCAGGGTGTCGCCGATATTGTCCTCGGTGAGGCGCGCCTTGCCGCCGATGGCCTTCAGGGCCTCGGTCAAGCGCTCCGAGAGATTGTCGAACATGGGCTGCTGCCCCCTGGGCTGGCTGACGAATAGCCGGCGATTATAACGCGGCCTCGCCGTCGGGGCTGCCCTGTCTGCAGGCAGCCTGTCTGTCAGGACAGCGCGCATTGCGGCTTCTGTCCGCCGTCCTCCCTGTGGCAGACTGACTTTTTGAGCCTGGGATCGGCCATGGACAGCATCATGCAGCGGGACAGCGTTCTTCGCCTCGGCCCTGCCTGCATCGTTCCAAGCGACCGCGAAGCGGCTGCAGCATGATCACCGCCTTCGCCGCCGTCTTCGCCCTCGGTGTCTATCTCGTCGCATCAGGCATGCAGTTCGTGGGTCTGTCCCGCCGCGAGCCCGCATCCCGCCCGCTGCTTCTGGTCCTGACCGGCGGCGCCGCCATCGCGCATGCCGTTGCGGTATCGGGCCTGCTTGTCACGCCGGAAGGGCTCAACCTCGGTCTGTTCCGGGTCGCCACGCTGGTGGCGCTGGCCAGTGTGCTGCTGATCCTGGCCCTGGCCATCTCGCGGCCATTGGAGAACATGCTGGTGGTGGTGATGCCGCTGGCCATCCTCACGCTGCTCGGCGCACTGCTGTTCGACAGCGCTTTCGAGCCGATCCCTTCGCCGGATACGGGTTTCGCGGTGCACGTCATCTTGGCCATCCTGGCCTACGCAGTGCTGGCCATGGCCGTCGGCCAGGCCCTGGTGACAGGCTGGCAGGAGCGGCAGCTGCGCCAGCGGCGGGCCGTGGCCGTGCTGGGCAACATGCCGCCCCTGCAGACCATGGAAAAGGTCCTGTTCGAGCTGGTGTGGGTGGGTCTGGTGCTCCTGACCCTGGCCATCGGTACCGGCTTCTATTTTCTCGACAACCTGTTCGAACAGCGGGTCGTCCACCACACGGCCCTGTCGATGAGTTCCTGGCTGGTGTTCGCCGTCCTGCTGTGGGGGCGCTACCGGCTGGGCTGGCGGGGGCGCACGGCCATCCGCTGGACGCTGGCTGGATTCGTACTGCTGATGCTGGCCTACTTCGGCAGCAAACTCGTGATCGAGGTCATCCTCGGCGCCTGACCGACGCTCAGGGATCCCATGGAAAATCTTCCGCTTCCCTACCTCTACGGCCTCGTCGCCATTCTCGTCGTCCTCTCGGCTTATTTTTCGAGCACCGAGACGGCGATGATGGCGCTGAACCGCTATCGGCTGCTGCATCTGGCCAAACAAGGTCACCGGGGCGCGCTGCGCGCCAGCCGGCTGCTCGAGCGTCCCGACCGCCTGCTCGGGACCATTCTGCTCGGCAACAACGCCGTGAACTTCTTCGCCGCCACGGTGGGTACGCTGATCGCCCTGCGCCAGTTCGGGGAACTCGGCGTGCTGTTCGCCCCCTTCGTGCTGACGTTCATCTTCCTGGTGCTGGCGGAAGTGGCGCCCAAAACCATTGCCGCCTACGCACCCGAGCGCATCGCCTATCCGTCGTCGGTCATCCTGACGCCCATGCTGCGCCTGCTCTATCCGCTGGTCTGGATCCTCAACGGCCTGGCCAACGCCCTGGCGCAACCCTTCCTGAAAAGGGAGCAGTACGGGGCGGGCTCAGGGAAGCTGAGCATGGACGAACTGCGCACCCTGGTGAACGAAGGGGCGGCGCTGCCCGTGCGCAGGCAGGACATGCTGCTGTCCATCCTGGACCTCGAGAAGGTCACGGTGGAGGACATCATGGTGCCGCGGGCCGAGATCAACGGCATCGACATCGAAGATGACTTGAGCGAGATCATCGAGCAGATCTGCGCGACGACCCACACCCGGCTGCCCGTGTTCAAGGGCAACATCAACGAGGTCCTTGGCATCCTGCACATGCGCAATGCCGCCCGCTTCATGCGCATGTCGGAACCGACCAAGGCGGCACTGATGCAGGAAACCCAGGAGCCCTACTTCGTGCCGGAAGGCACGCCGCTGCACGTGCAGCTGCTGAAGTTCCAGAATGCGGAACGGCGCATCGGCCTGGTGGTGGACGAGTACGGCGACGTCCAGGGCATCGTCACCCTGGAGGACATCCTCGAGGAGATCGTCGGCGAGTTCACCAGCGATCTCGCCGCCCGCATTCCGGAAGTCCATCCCCAGGACGATGGCTCTCACATCATCGACGGCACCGCGCTGTTGCGGGACATCAACAGGGCCCTGAACTGGGATCTGCCCCTGACCGGGCCGCGCACCCTCAACGGCCTGATTCTGGAGCACCTCGAGATCATCCCGGACTCCCCCTGCTGCCTGGAAATCGGCAGCTACCGGATCGAGGTGCTGCAGATCAAGGACAACATGATCCGCACCGCACGGGTGACCACACCCGCCGACGTCACCGAAGTCCCCAGCGACGACGGCTGATGCGGCAGGGCTTCAGGCGCCCTGCCAGCGCCGGTTGAGGGCCGCCAGCACCGCCTCGAAGGAGGCCGTCAGGGTATTGCGGCTGGCACCGGCACCCCAGCAGATGCCACCGTCCGCATCCTTCAGGCCCACCAGGCACAACGCCCGGGCCGCACTGCCCGTCTCCTCCGCCTGCTCGTGGAAGTGCTCGACGCCGAAGCCCTCGTTAATGGCCCGTTCCACGGCGTGCACGAAGGCTTCCACCGGCCCAGAGCCCTCCCCGGTGCTAGGGAGTTCCTGACCGGAGATGCTCAACACGGCATCGCAGCGGGTTCCCTCGGTACCGTCGTCGAGGGTGACATTGGCGATGTCATAGCGCTTCAGGGCGTAGGGACCGTCCACGTCCAGATAGGTGGCATCGAAGATGTTGCGCAGGGCGGTCGGATTGAGTTCACCGCCGTCCCGGTCGGCCACGCCCTGCACCACCCGGGCGAACTCCACCAGCAGCGGCCGGGGCAGCGTCAGCTCGAAGTGGTTCTCCAGCACGAAGGCCACGCCACCCTTGCCGGACTGGCTGTTGACCCGCACCGTTTCCCGGTAGTGGCTGCCCACATCGGCCGGATCGATGGGCAGGTAGGGCACCGCCCAGCGATCCTCGTCCACCCGCGCCATGCCTTTGCGGATGGCATCCTGATGGGAACCCGAGAAGGCCGTGAACACGAGATCCCCGGCGTAGGGATGCCGTACCGGAACCGGAATCTTGTTGCAGGACTCCGCCACGCTGCGGATGTGGCGCATGTCCGAAAGGTCGAGTTCCGGATCCACGCCCTGGGAGAACAGGTTCATGGCCAGGGTCACCAGGCAGACGTTGCCGGTGCGCTCACCATTGCCGAACAGGGTGCCCTCGACCCGATCGGCACCGGCCAGCACGCCGAGTTCGCTGGCCGCCACGCCGGTGCCGCGATCGTTGTGGGTGTGCAGGCTGACGATGCAGTGCTCGCGCTCGGGGAAGTGCCGACAGAACCACTCGATCTGATCGGCGTAGATGTTGGGCGTGGACATCTCCACCGTCGCCGGCAGGTTGACGATCATGGGCCGGTCACGGCCCACGCCCCAGCGCTGGGCCACCGCCGAGCAGACCTCCACCGCGAAGTCGAGCTCGGTGCCGGTGAAGCTCTCCGGAGAATACTCCAGCGTGATGTCGGTATCCGGGATGCGTTCGATTTCACGCAGCACGTTGTCGACGCCATCGAGGGCGAGCTGAATGATCTCCTGCCGGCTCATGCCGAACACCACCTGCCGCTG
This sequence comes from Gammaproteobacteria bacterium, assembly GCA_020832085.1. Classification (GTDB taxonomy): domain Bacteria; phylum Pseudomonadota; class Gammaproteobacteria; order Pseudomonadales; family Azotimanducaceae; genus SLTB01. The sequence goes on from JAFIFJ010000066.1 coordinate 7,038, forward strand.
CAGCGTCGAGGTGGAGTTGTAGAGATGGAAAATGGCCTGCTTCGCTCCGGCGAGCGCGTCCACTGTGCGGCTGATCAGCTCCGGCCGGGCCTGACACAGGGTCTGGATCAGCACATCGTCGGGAATGCGATCCTGTTCGATGATGCGGCGGACGAAGTCGAAGTCGGTCTGGGACGCGGCCGGAAAGCCCACCTCGATTTCCTCGAGGCCGATCTCGAGCAGCAGATCCCAGAAGCGCAGTTTCTCGTCGGGGCGCATGGGATCGATCAGGGCCTGATTGCCATCCCGCAGATCGACGCTGCACCAGCGCGGCGCTTTGGTCAGCGTCCGGCTCGGCCACTGCCGATCAGGCAGGTCCACCGGCTGGAACGGTCGGTACTTGGCGTGGGGCATGGCGTTGGCGCGAGCAGCGGCGCGCTCGATTCGGTATCGACTCATGACTCTTCCTCGGAGTAATCCTCGCTTCGGCACGGCACGCGGCCATGACCGGGACAATCGGTTCGGTAAGCAGGTTCTGGTAGCGGTTCGCTCAGGGCCATCTGGGCCCCTGCGGAGAAGTCAGAATGCCGGCAAGGCCGGCAGTCGCAGGGATAGCGAGGCGGGCTCCAGGGCAGAGCGCAGGCGCAGCGCAACGACCATCGCCAACCGCAGGGCTGCGGGGCGAACATCGAATGCATCATGGGCGACACTGCAAACCACGCGACTCTCTCGGAACCTTGGGCTTTGAAACCTGCACGAACTCTAACTTCATGGGGACGCGCAGTGCAAGCTCGCCAATCAGACCAGGGAGATGAGAGCATGATCGTGACGGTGAGTGGCAACAGGAGTGGGACCCCATGACGCGCAACCACTGGCCTCTCGTCACGCTCGCCGCCGTCCTCTGCCTCTACTGGCCCACCGAGCTGCTCGCCGCGGCCGATGAATACTCTGTCGCTGGCAGCGTGGCCCAAGCGCAGTCGGTTCCGACGCACAGTGACTACGAGCTGAGGATCGGGCCGCGCATCGATTACAGCCTGAAGGATCTCCATTTCGTGAATGGGATGGTCGGCTACGCTGTGGGAACAGGACGCCGTCGCGGGCAGGCACCGATCGTCTACAAGACAACAGACGGGGGCCGCAGCTGGCTTCCACGGTCGTTGGACACGGGCTGTCACCCGCGCGTCATCGCCTTTGCAGACGAAAACCGCGGACTCGTCACGTTTCAC
>JAFIFJ010000113.1 GCA_020832085.1 Gammaproteobacteria bacterium
CTTCCGGCTCCCAGCTTAAAGCTGCTTGATGGTTTCGTTGACGATCTCGCCGCCGTGGGTGATCACACAGCTCTTGAGAATGTCGTCTTCGAGGTCGAGACCGAAAGTTCCGGACTCTTTATCCCAGAACTCGTCGATGAGATTGAACAGATTGTTGGAGAACATCTCCGAGGCATTGCGTGCCACCTCGGCGGGCAGATTGCTCAAGCCGATGATCTTCACGCCGTTCTTATCGACGATCTTGCCGGGCTCGGAGCCTTCGACGTTGCCGCCGGAGTCGACGGCCATGTCGACGATCACGGCACCCGGCTTCATGGCCGCGACCATGTCCGCGTCGACGATGCGCGGAGCGCGGCGGCCGAAGAGCTGGGCTGTGGTGATGACCACGTCCGATTCCGCAATGGCATCCTTCTGACCGGCACGCTGCTTGGCGAGCTGTTCTTCGGTGAGTTCCTTGGCGTAGCCCTGATCGGTCTGACCGGTCTCGCCGAGATCGATCTCCAGGAACTTGCCTCCCAGCGACTGCACCTGCTCGGCCACCACCGGACGGGTATCGAAGGCCGTCACCCGGGCGCCGAGGCGCTTGGCCGTCGCGATGGCCTGCAGGCCGGCAACGCCGGCACCGATGACGAAGACCTTGGCCGGAGAAATGGTTCCAGCCGGCGTCATCATCATCGGAAAGATCTTGTTCGACTCACGGGCGGCGACGATGACCGTCACGTAGCCCGCGAGGTTGGCCTGGGAGCTGAGCACGTCCATCTTCTGGGCGCGGGTGGAGCGCGGCACCATTTCCATGCTCACGGCGGAGATTCCGGCCTTGGCCAGGGACTCGATCAGGGGCTTTTCGTTGAAGGGATCGAGCAGGCTGGCATGAAGCGCTCCCTTCTTGAGCAACTCCACTTCCTCTGACGGAGGTTTGCGGATGCGCAGCACCATGTCGGCAGCGGCGAGCAGGGCCTTGCGGTCCGTTTCGATCCGGGCACCGGCTTCTGCGTAGCTGTCGTCAGCGAAGCCCGACTCGACGCCGGTTCCGGCCTCGATGGCCACCTCCAGACCCAGGCCGACCAGTTTCTTGACGCTGGCCGGAACGAGGGCAGCGCGCCGCTCGCCTGGAAACGTCTCTTTCGGTACGCCTATCAACATGGCGGAATTTTCCTCAACCGCATGGCGAAGCGCCGAGCCTGTCCCATCACCACCAGACATGCCTTTGACCTGACCTCTGGAGGAGCCCACCGACTCCTCGCAGACAGCCCCGAGTCCAGCACTGCTGAAGGTGGACGGACGAGATAACCCCGCGCGAGGGCCGGAGAGATTACGTATTCGACCCGGGGAATACAATCCCCGACGAAATTCGTCGGGTATCCGTCTTCAGAGCAGCCACCGATGGCATCGCTTGAAATTTTCTGCGCCTGCCGGAGCCGATCACCTGCACGGTTGCATTCCGCCAGCACGCCTTCGACAATCCGAGCCTTTCCAGGCCGGGGGGATGCCAGCATGAGCCAGAGCCCAAAGCTCAGTTCCAGGGCCTTCCTCGTCGGTGTTCTCGCAGCCTTTTTCCTCGGCATCGTCGGCAGCCTGGCGTTGCGCCCCCCCGGCGCCCCGGCGGGGGTCGTCAGCGACCGGGAAGACGGCGCGCCCCTGCAGGCGGTGAACTGGCGGGTGGCCCTGGCCTTCGGCAGCAACCTCCCCGCCCTCGGCGACAACATTATCTACGTCGCGGACGCCGTCTCAGCCACCAGCAATCGACGCATCAGGCTGCAGACCTTCGAGCCCGGCGAGCTGATTTCCGCCTTTGCCATCACCGAAGCCGTCGGTGAAGGCCGCCTGCCCGCCGGCTACACCTGGCTGGGCTACGACCAGGGGCGCATCCCCGCCTCGGCATTGCTCGGCGCCGTCCCCTTCGGCATGGAACCCTGGGAGTTCATGGCGTGGTGGTATGACGGCGGTGGCCGCCAACTGGCAGAGGAGATGTACCACCGCCGGGGCGTGCATCCGCTGCTCTGCGGCATGATCGGCCCCGAGGCCGCCGGCTGGTTCCGCTTCGCCATCGAAGACTTGAGCGACGTGCGTGGCCTGAAAATCCGCTTTGCGGGCTTAGGCGGCCGGGTGCTGCAGCGGCTCGGGGCATCGGTGACCATGATCCCCGGAAGTGAACTGTTCCAGGCCCTGGAGCGCGGCGCCATCGACGCGCTGGAATACTCGCTGCCGAGCGTGGACGAGCGCTTGGGCTTTCAGCGCGTCGCCCGCTACAACTATTACCCCGGCTGGCACCAGACCTTCACCTCGTTTCATCTGGTGGTGAACCTCAACCGCTGGAACGCCCTGCCGGAAACCGACCGCCGACTGCTCGAAACGGCCTGCACGGCCGGCGTGACCCGCAATCTGGCCCATGGCGAGGCCATCCAGGGGGCGGTCATCGAGAACTTCCAGCGCCGCGGAGTCTTCACCGAGCAGCTGCCGGAGGACCTGCTGCGACGCCTGCGCGACGTGTCCGAAGAAGTGCTGGAAGAAGAGGCCGCAGCCAATGCGGAGTTCGCGCGCATCCTGCAATCCCAGCGGGAATTCCGCGAGAGCTACGCGGTATGGAAACGGCTCGCCTACCTGCCCAGGGATTTCTGAGTTCATGGCCGACAGCAGTGACCTCACCCCGGGCGCAGGTTCCGCACCCAGCGAGATCCCCGAGCGCAGCCACGCCAAGCTGCCCGAGACCCGAATCTCCCGCGCCCTCGATCACTTCATCCTGCGGGTGGGGCGGGTGGCCTCCTGGGCCTGGCTGCTGCTGATGGCCGTGATCCTGCTGAACGTGGTGCTGCGCTACAGCTTCGGCGAAGGCCGCATCGAACTCGAGGAACTGCAGTGGCACATCTACGCCATCGGCTTTCTGATGGCGCTGTCCTTCGGCGTGGTCACCGACGACCACATCCGTGTCGATCTGGTGCATGAACGCCTCAGCCTGCGCCAGCAGGCCTGGGTCGAACTCTACGGCGGCCTGCTGCTGATGCTGCCGTTTCTGGCACTGATCCTGATCTACGCCGTGCCCTTCGTGATCCACTCCTATGCTGCCGGGGAAGTCTCCCAGGCTCCCGGTGGGCTGCCCTACCGCTGGCTGATCAAGGCTGCGCTGCCGGTGGGATTCGCCTTCCTGGCGCTGGCGGTCACAGCCCGCCTGACCCGGGCCACGTCGGCGCTGTTCGGCGTTCCCCGGCCCCTGCCCCAAGCCGCCGACGACGGCGCTGCCGAGGCCAGGAAGTGATGGCAGCCAACGAGTGGCTGGCGGTGGCCATGTTCGCCGCCTTCATCACGCTGATCTTCACCGGCTATCCGGTGGCCTGGGTGTTAGGTGGCCTGGCCGTGCTGTTCACCGCTTTGGCCATCATCGCCGAGGTGGATTTCGCCATCATCATGGACGTGGACTGGGCCTATACCTCCCTGACCGTGGACCGGATCTGGGAGGTGATGACCAACTGGGTGCTGGTCGCCCTGCCCATGTTCATCTACATGGGCCTCATGCTGGACCGTTCCGGCATGGCCGATGCCCTGATGCGCAATCTGGTGCGCCTGCTGGCTGGCGTCCGCGGCGGCCTGGCGCTGACCGTCGCGTTGATCGGCCTGCTGCTGGCGGCCTCCACCGGCATCATCGGCGCCTCGGTGGTGCTGCTGGCCCTGCTCGGGCTGCCGGTGATGCTCAAGGCTGGCTACGCGCCCTCGTTCGCTTCCGGCACCATCTGCGCGGTGGGCACCCTCGGCATCCTGCTGCCCCCGAGCATCATGCTGGTGCTGATGGCGGATCGACTGGCGCTGCCCGTAGGCGATCTCTTCCTCGGCGCCATGTTCCCGGGGCTGCTGCTCGGTGCGCTCTATATCGGCTTCATCCTGCTCTACGCCCGCTTCAAGCCCGATGCCGCCCCACCACCCACCGAACGGGGGCCCGTCACCCTGCAGCTGCTTGGCGCCGTGGCCCTTGCCGTGCTGCCGCCGGCAGCGCTGATTCTGGCGGTCCTCGGCAGCATCTTCTTCGGCTTGGCCACCCCCACTGAGGCGGCCGGCGTGGGCGCCGGCGGTGCCACCCTGCTGGCGCTGCTCAATGGCCGCCTGAACTGGACCGTGCTGGCAGACGTGCTGGAACAGACCACCCGCACCAGCGCCTTCATCTTCGCAATTTTCTTGGGCGCCACCGCCTACTCCCTGGTCCTGCGTGGACTCGGCGGCGACGAGCTGATGGCGCGCATGCTGCTGGAGCTGCCCTTCGGGCCCGCCGGCATCGTCCTGTGCATCCTGCTGATGACCTTCATCCTCGGCTTCTTTCTGGACTGGATCGAGATCACCCTCATCGTGCTGCCCCTGGTGGCCCCCGTGGTGGTGGCCCTGGGCTTCGATCTGGTCTGGTTCACCGTGCTGTTCGCCGTCTGCCTGCAGACCTCCTTCCTGACTCCGCCGGTGGGCTTCGCGATCTTCTACCTCAAGGGCGTGGCGCCGCCCGGACTCGATGTGCGCACCATCTACCGTGGCGTCCTGCCCTTCATCGGCCTGCAGGTGCTCGGCGGCGCCCTGATCTTCTACTGGCCGGACATCGTCACCTGGCTCCCCGCCCAGGCCTACGCTCCGCCGAGCTGAAGCGCCGGTTGCGACCCGGATTGCACCGGTCACTCCCCTGGCGCTTGAACTGCTCGAGCGCCTGGAAGAAGCTATCGGCTTCGTCCTCCACAGAGCATCAGTCCATGCGGAAGGCACTGCCCATCCTGCTCGTCACCATGATCGCCGGCTGCCAGGACACCTCGACCTCCGTGGCAGACGCCGGCATGGGGGTGGCCGCAGCCACGGACGCCGACGGCCACCACAGCGAGTGGGCCGACAACGTCTACCCCTGCCCGCTGCTCGGCATTCCCACCACCGTACGCTACGAGATCCAATCCGGAACCGAGCGGCAGTACCGAGTGCATCTGATCAATACCTCCGAGGCGCCGCTGGCGGCGGACTGTGAACAGCAGCCCCTGCCCGGCAGCGTGGTCATGCGCTATCGGCTCGACAGCCGCAGCTGAGTCCATCGCCTCCCATCCCGGCGGGCAGCGGCCGCTGGCATCCCCCGGATTGGGGGGTTGGCCGGCCATGGGGCGGGTCTACACTGGAGCGGCTGTCATCGAACCGTCAGGGGTGGAGCCGCCAAAGCACATGACCGGGATACCCACCACAGGACTGGTGGTCGACGATCTGCCGGAGGCGCGCAGCTGGCTCTGCGACGCCCTCCGTCACGCCTTTCCCGGCATCGATATCCGTGAAGCCGCCTCCCTGGAATCCGCACGTGGCGAACTGGCGCGACTGCCCCCGTGGCACCCTGAGATCGCCCTGGTGGACCTCGGCCTGCCCGATGGTTCGGGAACGGATCTGATCACGGAACTGCGGTCGCAGGACGCGAGCGTGGTCACCGTGGTGACGACCATCTTCGACGACGACAGCCATCTGTTCGGCGCCCTTAAGGTCGGAGCCGACGGCTACGTCCTCAAGGATCAGTCCCGCGGCCAGCTCGTCGACATGCTCGCCGGCATCCATGCCGGCCAACCGCCCCTCTCACCCTCCATTGCCCGCAAGCTGCTGCAGGTCTTTCAGGAACCCAGGCAGCATTCGCCGGACCCCGAGGCCCAGCTCACGTCCCGGGAACAGGAAGTGCTCACCCTGATCGCCAAGGGCTACACAGTGGGTCGCGTGGCGGAGTTACTGGGCATCACCCGCAATACGGCCGCGGGCTACGTGAAGTCCATCTACCGCAAGCTCAACGTCTCATCCCGCGCCGAAGCAACCCTCGCCGCCACCCGCCAGGGCCTGATCGGACTGGACAGCGTGTAGCGGCCACAGCCGCCCTGTCGCGCCTCCACTGTGGGAAGGCCCTAATCGCAAAGCGATTGGGCCGATCTCGAAACGCTATGCCGAAGCCGACGCCGCTGCCTGCACTGAACGCCTCCAGATCGGCGCATTCCGCTGCGCGAAATAGCGCTCTCCCACAGCAGGCGCGCTGCCACCTTGTGGAAAGGCCCTAATCGCACAGCGATTGGGCCGATCTCGAAGCGCTATGCCGACGCCGCTGCCTGTACTGAACGCCTCCAGATCGGCGCATTCCGCTGCGCAAAATAGCGCTCTGCCACAGCAGGCGCGCTGCCACCTTGTGGGAAGGCCCTAATCGCACAGCGATTGGGCCGATCTCGAAACGCTATGCCGAGGCCGACGCCGCTGCCTGCACTGAACGCCTCCAGATCGGCGCATTCCGCTGCGCAAAATAGCGCTCTCCCACAGCAGGCGCGCTGCCACCTGGTGGGAAGGCCCTAATCGCACAGCGATTGGGCCGATCTCGAAACGCTATGCCGAGGCCGACGCCGCTGCCTGTACTGAACGCCTCCAGATCGGCGCATTTCGCTGCGCGAAATAGCGCTCGGTTGCGCGCCGTCCCTGGCGCGCCCCGCTTCGCCGCGCACTGAGTGCGACGCATTTCGTTCCAGACGAAATGCGCACACAAGGGCTTGCCTCTCGGGCCTAGCGCCAGGGTGGTGGCAAGGCCATAATC
>JAFIFJ010000116.1 GCA_020832085.1 Gammaproteobacteria bacterium
CTCGACCTCGCGCCCATGATGGACTTCGGCTACGTCAGCGCGCTGAACAGCACTGCCATGTTCAACGCCTGCCTGTCGGGGCTGGCCATGCGCAAGGTGGGCATCAGCGACCCGGACTATCTGGCCCCGCTGGCCGTGGACCACGGCCAGCCTTGATGCTTGCATTGACACGGATGGGCGCTGCCGGACGCCCATTCGTGTCTCCCTGAGCGTCGACGCCCTCCTCAGGGCTATCCGCTCCCTGTATGACCCGCCCGGTCACGCTGAGCGCACTCGCCTCACCCCTCACCCCTCACTCCAAGACTCAACATTTTAATTTTTATAAGAAATCTTCGATCCGACCGCGTGCGGTTGAACCGCGTCTGGCGGTAAGCCCGCGGACCGCAGGCAGTCTCGCCTACAGCAACGCCAAGCGGGCCCTCCTCGGTTCCTCTCGCCACCGCGCCGACATCGCTGCCGGGCTGCTATGGCATCGATCTCCCAGCCTCGGCGCGCCGGCCAAAGTGTCACTAAAACTAGTCGTCAACTTTAGTTGACAAGTCTCCTGCGATTGTCCAATCTCGTGGACAGATTCATTGCGGCGAGACCACCATGCAGACCGGTTCAGGGCCAACAGATCAATCGCCCGCCAGCCTGAAAGCAGGACCCCGCCCCCTCTACACCCCTGAGGAAAGGCGCCGGCGCGACGAGTCGCCCTGGACCCTGGTGCAGGGTGTGCTCGCACCGCTGCAATTCCTGGTGTTCCTGGTCAGTCTCATTCTGGTTTTCCGCTACCTCGCCACCGGCGAGGGCCTCATCGCCGCCCATGCCTCCATCGTCATCAAGACCGGGGTGCTCTACCTGATCATGGTCACCGGTTCGATCTGGGAGAAAGTGGTCTTCGGCCGCTACCTGTTCGCGCCGGCGTTCTACTGGGAAGACGTGTTCAGCATGCTGGTCCTGGCGCTGCATACGGCCTATCTCATCGCCCTGTTCGGCGGCCTGCTCGGCACCACGGCCCTGCTCTATCTGGCCCTGGCCGCCTACGCCGCCTACGTCATCAACGCCGTGCAGTTCATTCTCAAGCTGCGTGCCGCCCGCCTCGGCGCCGCCCGGAGCGCGACCGACGACGCCGGCCTGGCAGGGGTGAACCCATGAGCCTCATCGCCTCCCAGCCCGTGCAGGACGTGCCCGCACTGCAGCAGCAGGGTGGCTGCACCGATGCGCCGGTCCTGCGGGAGCGCGGCCAGCGCGAAGTGTTCTGCGGCCTCACCGGCATCATCTGGCTGCACCGCAAGATCCAGGACGCCTTCTTTCTCATCGTCGGCTCCCGTACCTGTGCCCATCTGATGCAGTCCGCTGCCGGCGTCATGATTTTCGCCGAACCCCGTTTTGCCACCGCGGTGATCGAGGAGCGTGACTTAGCCGGCATGGCCGACGTCAACGACGAACTCGATACCGTGGTCGCCCGCCTGCTGGCCCGGCGACCCGACATCCGCATGCTGTTCCTGGTGGGCTCCTGTCCCTCGGAGGTGATCAAGCTCGACCTGTCGCGGGCAGCCCAAAGACTTTCGAAGCAGTACCTGCCCGCCGTCCGCGTCCTCAACTATTCGGGCAGCGGCATCGAGACCACTTTCACCGAGGGTGAGGACGCCTGTCTCGCATCCTTGGTACCCGAACTACCGGCGGAGTCAGCGACGGCTGCCACGTCGCTGCTGGTGGTAGGCGCGCTGGCCGACGTGATCGAGGATCAGTTCGCCCGTCTTTTCACCCAGCTCGGTATCGACACGGTGCGCTATCTCCCCGCACGCCGTGCCAGCGAGCTGCCGCCGGTAGGCCCACAGACCCGTTACCTGTTGGCCCAACCTTTCCTGGCAGAGACCGCCCGCAGGCTCGAAGACCGGGGCGCTACGCGCCTGGCCGCACCCTTCCCGTTGGGCATCGAAGGCACCACCGGCTGGCTGAAAGCCGCCGCGGATGAGTGGAACGTCGCCGCGGAAACCTTCGAAAAAGTCATCGCGGCACCGCGCAAGCGTGCCGAAACCGCCCTGGTCCGCCACCGCGAGACGCTCTCCGGCAAGCGCATCTTCTTCTTCCCCGATTCCCAGCTCGAACTGCCGCTGGCGCGTTTTCTGGCCCGCGAACTGGGCATGGAGCTGGTGGAGGTGGGCACCCCCTATCTGCATCGTCAGCATCTGGCCGAAGAGCTGGCGCTGCTGCCGGCGGGCACGAGCTTGAGCGAAGGTCAGGACGTGGATCGGCAGCTCGATCGCTGCCGCGCCGCCCGGCCCGATCTGGTGGTGGCCGGCCTCGGCCTGGCCAACCCGCTGGAAGCCGAAGGCATTCGGACCAAATGGTCCATCGAACTGGTGTTCACGCCCATTCAGGGGTTCGACCAGGCCGGCGATCTCGCCGAGCTGTTCGCCCGCCCCCTGAATCGGCGTGAGCGGCTGAAGGTGTAAGCGCATGAAGCTCACGGTCTGGACCTACGAAGGACCACCCCACGTCGGCGCGATGCGTATCGCCACCGCCATGGACAAGCTGCACTACGTGCTGCATGCGCCCCAGGGCGACACCTACGCCGATTTGCTGTTCACCATGATCGAGCGCCGCAACAAGCGTCCGCCGGTCACCTACACCACCTTCCAGGCCCGGGATCTCGGCAGCGACACCGCCGAACTGTTCCGCAGCAGCGTGGTGGATGCCTACGATCGCTTCACGCCCCAGGCCATGATCGTCGGCGCCTCCTGCACCGCCGAACTGATCCAGGACGACCCGGGCGGCCTCGCCCGCGCCATCGGCCTGCCGATCCCGGTGATTCCCCTGGAACTGCCCTCCTATCAGCGCAAGGAGAACTGGGGCGCCTCGGAAACCTTCTATCAGCTGGTCCGCGCCCTGGCCGGACCCAACGCGCCGACACCCGGCAGCGAGAAGCCGCCGCGGGACGAGACCCGCCGGCCGCGCTGCAACCTGCTCGGACCCGCGGCCCTGGGTTTCCGCCATCGGGACGACGTGGTGGAGATCACCCGGCTGCTGGCGGATCTCGGTGTCGATGTTCACGTCACCGCGCCGCTGGGCGCCACGCCGGAAGACCTCACCCGCCTCGGCGAGGCCGACTTCAACGTGGTGCTGTACCCAGAGATCGCAGGCCAAGCCGCCACCTGGCTCAAGCGCACCTTCAAACAGCCGTTTACCACCGTCATTCCCATCGGCGTCGGCGCCACCCGTGAATTCGTCCGGGAAGTGGCCGAACTGGCGGGACTCGATCCGAAACCACAGCTCGCCTCCGAGGCCAGCAGGCTCCCCTGGTACTCCACCTCGGTGGATTCCACCTATCTCACCGGCAAGCGCGTGTTCATCTTCGGCGATGCCACCCACGTGGTGGCGGCGGCACGGGTGGCCACCGAGGAGTTCGGCTTCGACGTGGTGGGTCTCGGCACCTACGCCAGGGAGTTCGCCCGCGACGTCAGAAGTGCCGCTGAGCGGCTCGGCGTCGAAGCCCTGATCAGCGATGACTATCTGGAAGTGGAAGAAAAGGTCGCGGAACTGCGCCCGGAACTGCTGCTCGGCACCCAGATGGAACGCCACATCGCCAAGCGCCTCGGTATTCCCTGCGCCCTGATCTCAGCACCCGTCCACGTTCACGACTTCCCGGCCCGCTATTCACCGCAGATGGGCTTCGAGGGCGCCAACGTGCTCTTCGACACCTGGGTGCACCCGCTGATGATGGGGCTCGAGGAACACCTGCTCGGCATGTTCCGGGAGGACTTCGAGTTCAACGACGACGCCGCGCCGTCGCACTTGGGCGCCGGACATACCGCTCCAGTCGCCGCAGCGGCAGCCACGTTCACAACGCCTGAAGATAGCCAGGACGCGGGGCAGACCCCAGCCGCCCAGAAGCATGAGCAGAAGCATGAGCAGAAGCATGAAGCGGAGCCGCAAACATCAGTTGCGCTCTGGACCGAAGAAGCCGACCGCGAACTGAAGAAGATCCCCTTCTTTGTCCGTGGCAAGGCACGCCGCAATACCGAGGCATTCGCCCGCGATCGCGCCCTCGATCGCATCACGCTGGAGACGCTCTACGATGCCAAAGCCCACTTTGGTCGCTGACACGAAGGTCAGCACGCGCGTGACCGCGCGCGTCGTGATCATCACCCTCGACAGCCACTTGGCGGGCGCAGTGGATCGGGCGAAGGTCACGCTGGCAAAGGACGTTCCAGGACTGCACCTGAGCCTGCACGGCGCTTCGGAGTGGGGCGAGAACTCCGAAGCTCTCGAACGCTGCATCGAGGACATCGGCCGCGGCGACATCATCATCGTCACCATGATGTTCTTGGAAGACCACATCCGCGCCGTCCTGCCTGCACTTCAGGCGCGCCGCGACGACTGCGACGCCATGGTCTGCTGCATGTCCTCAGCCGAGATCATCAAGCTCACGCGCATCGGCAAATTCACCATGGACGGCAAGCAGAGCGGCCCCATGGCCCTGCTCAAGCGCCTGCGCGGCGGCAGCAAGAACAGCAACGAACCGAAGAATGCCAGTTCCGGCGCCAAGCAGATGGCCATGCTGCGGCGGCTGCCGAAGATCCTGCGCTTCATTCCCGGCACCGCCCAGGACGTGCGCGCCTACTTCCTCACGCTGCAGTACTGGCTGTCCGGCTCCGAGCACAACATCGAGCAGCTCGTGCGCTTCATGGTGAACCGCTATGCAGACGGCCCGCGCCGCAGCCTGCGCGGCAAGGTGCGCGCCGAGGATCCCATCGAGTATCCCGAGGTGGGCGTCTACCATCCCCGCCTGCCCGGCCGCATCGGTGCCGACGCCTCGAAACTGCCGCAGCCTAAGGGCGAGCAGCGCGGCTGCGTCGGTCTGCTGCTGATGCGCTCCTATCTGCTCGCCGGCAATGCCGCCCACTACGACGCCGTGATCAGCGAACTCGAAGGGCGGGGCCTGAAGGTGATCCCGGCCTTCGCCAGCGGCCTCGACGCGCGGCCGGCAGTGGAGACCTACTTCCTCGATCATGGCGTGTCCAAGGTGGATGCCGTGATCTCGCTGACCGGCTTCTCCCTGGTGGGCGGACCGGCCTACAACGACGCCAGCGCCGCCGAGGCCATGCTCGCCGAACTCGACGTGCCCTGCATCGCCGCCCAGGCCATCGAGTTCCAGACCCTGGAGCAGTGGCAGGGTTCGGCCCAGGGCCTGCTGCCGGTGGAAGCCACCATGATGGTGGCGATCCCGGAACTCGACGGTGCCACCGGCTCCATGGTGTTCGGCGGTCGCTCCGACAATCCGGCCAGCGGCGCCGCCCAGGACATGCAACCCCACCCGGAACGCATCGACCGCCTCGCCGATCGTGTAGCGAACCTGGTGCGTCTGCGCCGCACCGCCGCATCGGAGCGCCGGGTGGCCATGGTGCTGTTCGGCTTTCCGCCCAATGCCGGCGCCGTCGGCACCGCTGCCTTCCTGTCAGTGTTCGCGTCGCTGTACAACACCCTGGTGGCCATGCGCGACGCCGGCTACACCGTCGAGGTTCCGGAATCGGTGGACGCCCTGCGCGAACAGATCCTCCAGGGCAATGCCCGCAAGCTCGGCGCGCCGGCCAACGTCCACACCCAGATCCCCGTCGATGACCATGTCCGGCGGGAATCCTGGCTGGACGCCATCGAAGGCCAGTGGGGGCCCGCGCCGGGGCGCGACCTCACTGACGGCCGCAGCCTGTTCGTGCTCGGGGCCTCCTTCGGCAACGTCTTCGTCGGCGTGCAGCCCACCTTCGGCTACGAAGGCGATCCCATGCGGCTGCTGTTCGAAGGTGGTTTCACGCCCACCCACGCCTTCTCCGCCTTCTACCGCTATCTGCGCGAAGATCTCGATGCCCACGCGGTGCTGCACTTCGGTACTCACGGCGCGCTGGAGTTCATGCCCGGCAAGCAGACTGCCCTGTCCGGCGAATGCTGGCCGGACCGCCTCATCGGCGCCCTGCCGAACTTCTACCTCTACGCCTGCAACAACCCCTCCGAGGGTGCCATTGCCAAGCGCCGCTCCGCCGCGACCCTGATCAGCTACCTGACGCCGCCCGTCGCCCACGCCGGCCTCTATGCCGGCCTTGGCGAACTGCGCAGCAGCATCGAGCGCTGGCGCACCCTGGAACCGGAGGCCACCGAGGAGCACGCGCAGCTGGCCGAGCTAATTGGAGCCCAGGCGGCCGAGCTCGACCTGCTGCCGGCGACGCAAACCTTCGAAGCCGCGAGCTGGGATCAGGACATCCGTGATCTTGGTGCGCGTCTCAAGGAGATCGAAGACACCCTGGTGCCTTACGGGATGCACACCATCGGTGAGGGCCTCGATGCCTCTCAGCGCCGGGGACAGCTCAATGCCATGGCCGAAGCCCAGCTCGGCCACTGCCCGCCACAAGCCATGGTCGCAGCGGTCCTCGCCGGCGAGGACGACCGGACCATCGTTGCCCAGGGCGCTCTCGAAGCCACGCCCGAGCATCTCGCATTTGCCGCGGAACTGCGCCGCATCGACAAGGTGCTCAGCGAAGACCACGAAATGCCGAGCCTGCTCGCCGCACTCGACGGCCGCTACGTCCGGCCGGTGGTGGGCGGCGATCTGCTGCGCTCACCGGACATCCTGCCCACCGGTCGCAACCTCCACGGCTTCGACCCCTTCCGCATGCCGAGCCTGTTTGCTGCGGAAACCGGCGCCCGGCAGGCGGATCAACTGCTGGCCCGCCATGCGGCGGAAGGCCAGGGCTTCCCGGAGTCCGTCGCCCTCGTGCTCTGGGGCACCGACAACATCAAGAGCGAGGGCACGCCCATCGGCCAGGCCCTCGCACTGATGGGCGCCCGCCCCCGCTTCGACAGCTACGGCCGCCTCTGCGGCGCGCGACTGATCTCCTTGGAGGAACTCGGGCGGCCACGAATCGACGTTATCATCACGCTGTCCGGCATCTTCCGGGACCTGCTGCCCATGCAGACCCGGATGCTGGCTGAAGCCGCGCTGCTGGCCGCACAAGCCGATGAACCGGAGGATGAGAACTTCATCCGCAAGCACGCGCTGGTCTATCAGGCCGCCCACGGCTGCGACATGGAGACCGCAAGCTTGCGGGTGTTCAGCAACGCCGACGGTACCTACGGCTCCAACGTCAATCAGCTCATCGACAGCGGTGCCTGGGAAGACGAGGACGAGCTGGCCGAGACCTACACCCGCCGCAAATGCTTCGCCTACGGCGTCAACGGCAAGCCCCTGCGCCAGCCGGAACTGCTCGGCAGCATGCTCGCCGGCGTGGAACTCACCTTCCAGAACGTGGAATCGGTGGAACTCGGCGTCACCAGTCTCGACCACTACTTCGACACCTTGGGTGGCATCAGCCGCGCCGTGAAGCGTTCCCGGGGCAGCGCCGTACCGGTCTACATCGGCGACGCCACCCGCGGCGAAAACCAGATCCGCACCCTCAACGAGCAGGTGGCCCTGGAGACCCGCACCCGCATGCTCAATCCCAAGTGGTTCGAGTCGCTGCTGGCCTGCGGCCACGAGGGCGTGAAGAGCCTCGAAGCCCACCTCACCAACACCATGGGCTGGTCCGCCACCACCGGCAAGGTGGAACCCTGGGTCTACCAGCGTCTGACCCAGACCTTCGTGCTCGACGCCGACATGCGCGAGCGCCTGGCCGAACTGAATCCCACCGCGTCCGCCCGCTTCATGAACCGTCTTCTGGAAGCCCACGAACGCGATTACTGGACACCCGAACCCGATGTACTCGAGGTATTGCGCCAAGCCGGCGCCGATATCGAGGACCGGCTCGAAGGCATTACCGAGGAGGTAGCCGCATGACCACGACGACCATCCCCACCCGCCAGATCGTCAGCCACCACGATGGCGAGGGCAGCGTCCAGCACCTGATGGATCCGAACCTGGCCATCGACACCGCTACCGTGTTCGCCGTTTACGGCAAGGGCGGCATTGGCAAGAGCACCACGTCGAGCAACCTGTCCGTGGCGCTGTCGAAACTCGGCAAGCGCGTGCTGCAGATCGGCTGCGACCCCAAACACGATTCCACCTTCACCCTCACCAAGTGTCTGGTGCCGACGGTGATCGACATCCTCGAATCGGTGGACTTCCACTCCGAGGAACTCAAGCCCGAGGATTTCGTCTACGAAGGCTACAACGGCGTCATGTGCGTGGAAGCCGGCGGTCCCCCGGCCGGCACCGGCTGCGGCGGCTACGTGGTGGGCCAGACGGTGAAGCTCTTGAAGGAGCACCACCTGCTCGAAGACACCGACGTGGTCATCTTCGATGTCTTGGGCGACGTGGTCTGCGGCGGCTTCGCCTCGCCGCTGCAGCACGCCGACCGGGCGCTCATCGTGGCCGCCAACGACTTCGATTCGATTTTCGCCATGAACCGCATCGTCGCGGCCATTGCCGCCAAGTCCAAGAACTACGCGGTGCGCATGGGCGGCGTGATCGCCAATCGCAGCAAGGCCACCGACCAGATCGATCGCTTCGCCGCCGTGGCTGGAATCAATCGCCTGGCCCACATGCCGGACCTGGACTGCATCCGCACCAGCCGCCTGAAGAAATCCACCCTGTTCGAAATGGACGCGAGCGATCCGGAAGTGGCCATCGCCCAGGCCGAGTACCTGCGTCTGGCCCAGATGCTGCTCGACGGCATCGAGCCCACGGAAGTCACACCGCTGAAGGATCGCGAGATCTTCGACCTGTTGGGATTCGACTGATGAACACCTCCTATCTGCATCGTCGCGGTGAACTGCGGACCTACTTCGATCGGACCGCAGCGGAAACCTGGGCCCGTCTGACCTCGGACGCGCCGGTGAGCCGCATCCGCGCCACCGTCCGCGCCGGACGCGACAGCATGCGCGAAGTGCTGCTGAGCTGGCTGCCGGCAGACCTCACCGGTATGCGGGTGCTCGATGCCGGCTGCGGTACCGGCGCATTGGCGGTGGAAGCCGCCCGCCGGGGCGCCACCGTAATTGCCGTCGACATCTCCGAAAGCCTGATCGACGTCGCCCGTGAGCGCCTGCCAGGCAAGCTGCCCGGCAGCATCACGTTCCGGGTCGGTGACATGCTCGATCCGGAATTCGGTGACTTCGACCACGTGGTGGCCATGGATTCCCTGATCCACTACAGCCCCGAGGACGTTCTGCTCGCCCTGGAGCAACTCGCCGCACGCACCGGGCAATCCATGCAGTTCACCTTTGCGCCGAGCACGCCGGCGCTGGAAGTCATGCACCGGGTGGGCAAGCTGTTCCCGCGCAGCAACCGTTCACCGGCCATCGTGCCCATCGCCGAGGCCCATCTGACGGCGATGCTCGGCCAGCACCGCAGCCTGTCGGGTTGGCACTGCGCCGAAACGCGCCGCATTTCCAGCGGGTTCTACAAGTCCCAGGCGCTCAGGCTCTGCGCCCAGGGACACGATTTCGAGGAGACTCACCCATGAGCACCGCCATCTCCAGCCATGCCATCGATACACGCTCCACCACTGAGGCCGCCAAGGAAGATCGGGTCCTGACCCCGCGCTTCTACACCACGGACTTCGACGCCATGGATCGCATCGACGTCGAACCGGTACGCGCGGAATGGGATGCCATGCTCGAAGAGTTCCGGGCCGACGGCAACAGCGATCACTTCCAGCGCGATGACGCCTTCGCCGACGAGCTCGATCTCGATCTGCCGCCGGCGCTGAAGGAAGAGTTCATCGAATTCATGGTGAGCTCGGTGACCGCGGAATTCTCAGGCTGCGTGCTCTACGCCGACATCAAGAAGAGGGTCGAGAACGCCGACATCCGCGAGCTGATGGGCTACATGACCCGTGACGAAGCCCGCCACGCCGGCTTCATCAACCGCTCCCTGAGGGACTTCGGCGCCGAGGTGGACCTTGATGAACTGCGCAAGGAGAAGGCCTACACCTTCTTCAAGCCCAAATTCATCTTCTACGCCACGTACCTGTCCGAAAAGATCGGCTATGCCCGCTACATCACCATCTTCCGCCATCTCGAACAGCACCCCGAGAAGCGCTTCCACCCGATCTTCCGGTGGTTCGAACAGTGGTGCAACGACGAGTTCCGCCACGGCGAAGTGTTCTCGCTGATCATGCGCGCCGACCCGAAACTGCTCGAGGGCCGCAACAAGCTCTGGATCAAGTTCTTCTTGAACGCCGTGTTCGCCACCATGTACGTCCGCGACCATCGCCGGCCGGAAATGCATGCGGCCTTCGGCATGGATCCTACCGAGTACGACTACAAGGTGTTCGAGATCACCAGCGAGATCTCCAAGCAGTGCTTCCCCATGACGCTGGATATCGACAACCCCAAGTTCCGCGCGGCCCTCGAACGCCTGCGTCGCATCAACGACGCCAGCGAGGACGCCCGCGAGCAGGGTGGCGTCATCGGTGCCCTCAAGCGCATCGGCCTCGGCGCAGCGGCCGTCATCGGCTTCGCCAGACTGTATCTGCTGCCCACCATTCCCAACGAGCTGCCTGAGTCGGGGCGCGCCCAGCCGGTGTGGTGAACCCCGCGAGCCCCCTGCCCGGCCGGAAGGCAACCGCCCCAGGCCGGGCAGTTCGCAGGCGAGCCTGAGTCAGTTCTGCATCGGGATGCCATCGTCCCATCTAAAGCCGATTCCTCCCGCCTGCCAGACACCTTCGCCGAACGGACTCGTCCCCTGAATATCCAGGTAGACCGGCAATCCGTGTCGAGGAGCGAAGACTTCAACACCACGCACCGTGCTCCGATGCATGATCCGCAAGCCCTGCCTGTCGGCAGGCAGGTGGGCCTCCGGAGCCGCTCGATGGGCCACGGCCAGATTGTCGATGAAGACGCAGTCCCGTTCCCGATACTCGTAGGCGATGGCGTAACCGTCGTTCAGTCCAGCATTCAAAACGTCGTTGTATTCATGGCAGAGGCGTTTCAGTGCGTCCCCATCCAAGAGGCGAAAACCCTCCTGATCCGGCAACTTCTCGATCACCGCACCCGTCATCCCCAGGTGCAGCCAGAGGCACTTGCGTCCTGTGACGGGATGCTCATGCACGGCGGGATGAACGACTCCGGTGTTGGAGTTCACTGAGGAGAGACGACTCCAGAACGCCTGCCGCTCCTCCGGGAGAGCGTCATGGGCAGCGCCCTGATGGGCGTACCAGGTGCCTCCGCCCTGCTCGGCCGGACGGACGATGTGGTAGCCCGCGTGCGAAAAGGTGGCGGCGTTGAAGCTGCCGTCGTTGTGCCACTGGGGTCCCACGCCAGGAATGCCGTAACGGCGATCGTTGGAGAGGCGGAAAATGTGTGGATTACCACCGGGCGTCGCAGGATGAACGCCGTGCGTGCTGTGCAGCTCCCGGCCGCCCCACCAGCAGCTGGCGCGGAGAAACTCCTCGGGTTCCAGCTGCCGTTTGTTCCTGAAGACGAGGAACCCACGATGGGCCATCTCGTATTCGAGCGCCTGAACCACTTCGGACGGTGGCTCCGCGGATGACAGGTCGATGTCGAAGACTTCGGCACCAATGGGGTCGAGTGGCTCGATCCTGCCACCGAATGCTTCGATCGTGGCAACGCGTGCTGGATCAAGGGGTGCGATGCTGGATGAACTCATGTCGAGGCAGGCGTCCTGTCGGTCATGCTGATGGGCCAATGGCTGCGCAGCGCGCATCGGTGAGAGATGCGGGCTAAAGTGTCCATCGACCCTGCCAACACGGACTGATCATTGCAATGACCTCGGAAACGTCCGAACCGGCAAGCGCGCCATGGGTCGAAGCCTTCGACGCTGCCCTCAACCGGCTCGTCGAAGCCAGGCAGCTCGATCCCCTGGCGCCGCGCAGCGAAGTCATCGAGGCTGCGCGGGGACTGCTGGCGGCAGCCGGCGGCCTCGACGCGCTTTATGCCCGTGTGTCCGCCATCGAATCTGCCGGAGTCTTCGACCACAGCGACTGGGCACGACCCGCCATTCTCCAGCCAGCCCTCGCCGAACGCTCCCTGCGGCAGGCCGAAGCGGGGATCACGGTCATCGAGGCACTCAGCGAGATTCGCCTGCTCGCGGTAGCCATGGGCGACTATTTTCACCCCGGCATCTCGGCCGAGCGGGCCAGGAACTTCCTGACCCAGGTGATGGCCCTCAACCTCGACCTGCTGTCCGGGTCCATGACCGAGGCCGACCGCCAACGACCCGAGGGCCTCGGCGGAATCGTGCTGGCGCTCTACCGCCATCTGCTTGAGCGACTGGGCTACGAAAGCATCCTCGACAGCCTCGTCGACGAGGTCCAGCGCCTGCTCGTGCAGCGGCCCATCCAGACCGACAGCATCAAGCAGATGATCAACCAGATCGCCCACTGTCTGTTCGATCCGGCCATCGAAACCGCCGGCATGGACAAGGCGGCACGCCTGGTCAGGGGTTTGTTCGGACCCACCCCCGGTTGCCGGGAGGATCCAGGCCTCGATGTCTATGGCGAACGCCTGCTGGCCATGGACGAGGCGGCACTGACCGCCGAGGCACTGGCCTTCGCCTCGGCGATGCATGAAACCGGACTGGTATCACCCTACCACCCGGTCCTGCTGCGTCACCTGCGTGGTCAATGGGATCACCTGATTCCGGCCGTACTCGGGCTCAGCCTGACGGGCCGGGACGGCCTCGAATGCTATACCCAGCTCGTGCACACCCTCATCGACGAAGCGCTTCATCCAGAGACCTGTCAGGCCGTCTACGGCCTGGCCATGGTGCTGGAGCGCGGGACGCTGTTCGGTCCACCGGTGGCAGCGGGGCTGTGGCGACAGCTCGCACTGCCCCTGTCCGAGCAGACATCCGCCACGCTCACTGCGGTGTTCGGAACGGCCCATCCGCCGCGGGTGTTCCTGCTTGCGGGCGTGCTGAGCCTGCTCGGTCAACCCCTGGGCGTCGGCCAGGGCAACAACCCCACCTGCCAGTCCGTGATCGGCGTCTCCATGTGGGCCGGCAACGATGCCGACTACCTGCTGCAACTGGTGGCCTGGGCAGCCCGCGACGACGAAGTCTTCATGCGCTTCGAGGGCCAGCAGATCTCGTCCAGGGGCCTGCCGGTGGGGCTGGCCAAGCAAGCGCCCATGGACGTCGATCCGGTGTCCCTGATTCTGGTGCCGCACCTGGATCGCATCTACGTGGAGATGGGACGATTGTGCGGACCGCGGGGCGACGACCTGCATCGCTGGATCAATCCGGAAATGTACGGCTGGTGGGTGGGTCACGGCTTCCGGGTGGTGACCAGTGTCGAAACCGGCCGGATCGACGATCACGAGGGCTTCCTGCGCGACTTCTACGCCTGCTACCACCCCTACTACAACGGACAACTGCCGGTCATCCACCCGCAGCCTGCGGGTATCGCCGTCACCGACAGTGCCGCCCGCCTCGTCGGCCGCCATGCCATCACGATCACGCGCGTGGCGCTGGACGCCAACGGCCAGATGCGGGTCTATTTCTTCAATCCCAACAACGACAGCGGTCAAGACTGGGGCCAGGACATCGTCTGTACCATTCAGGGTCACGGCGAACGCCACGGCGAAGCCTCGCTAGAGTTCGCCGAGTTCGCTTCACGCCTGTTCGTGTTCCACTATGACCCCCTGGAACTCGGCGATGGGGCTTCGGTTCCGGAGACCGATGTTGCCCACGCGGTGGAACTGGCCCGCGGCAGCTGGGCCATCGCCCTCTGACCCGATCCAGCCGGGTCGGCGGCGCCGAGGTATCATGGCATTCCTTCCCATTGGAGCTGATCGTGACCACCGCGCAGTCGCCCGATCACCAATCGTCGCCTCACGTTGCCAGCTGGTATGCCGCTACCGCTCATCGCAGCACCCTGCGGCCCGCGCTGAACGGCGCTGTGGATGCCGAGGTCTGCGTCGTCGGCGGTGGCTACTCGGGGCTGTCCACGGCCCTGGCCCTGGCCGAGCGCGGCGTCGACGTCGTGCTGGTCGAAGCGAAGGCCATCGGCTGGGGTGCTTCCGGCCGCAACGGCGGACAGGTGGTCAATGGCTTGAATGCGGGGCTCGACCGTATCGAGCGCCGCTTCGGCCGCGAGGCGGCGGACTTCGTCGGCCGTCACGTGCAGGAAGGTGCCCGGATCATTGCCGAACGCATCGAACGCTACCGCATCGACTGCGACTACCGTCCCGGCAATCTCTACGCGGCCTGCACCCGTGCCCAACTCGAGGGCCTCGCCGCCAAGCAGACCCTATGGCGGCGCTACGGCATGGACGACCACGAGCTGCTCGACCGGGACGCCATGCGCGAACATGTGGCTTCGGATTTCTATGTGGGCGGCATGATCGACCACAGCGGCGGCCACCTGCATCCGCTGAACCTCGCCCTCGGCGAGGCCGACGCCATCGAACAGCTCGGCGGCCGCGTGTTCGAGGCCTCCCCGGTCACCCGTTTGGAGTCCAAGGACCACGGCCATCAGGTGCATACGGAGCAGGGCAGCGTCAGCGCCCGCCACGTGGTGCTCTGCGGCAACGCCTACATGGTGGGGGTCGCCCCGGAACTGGAAAACCGGATCATGCCGGTGTCGACGCAGATCGTGACGACAGCGCCTTTGGGCGCAGCGCGGGCGCAGGCCCTGCTGCCCACGAACCTCTGCGTCGAGGATGCCCGCTATGTCCTCGACTACTATCGCCTGACCGCCGACCATCGGCTGCTGTTCGGTGGTGGCATCGGCTACGGCGGAACCGATCCGAGCGACATCCGCGCACGCCTGCGCGGCAATCTCGAACAGGTCTTCCCCCAGCTTCGCGGCGTCGAACTCGAGTACGCCTGGAGCGGCAACTTCGCGCTGTCCTTCTCACGGGTTCCGCAAATGGGTCGCCTGCGGGAAGGGGTCTACTTCGCTCACGGCTACAGCGGCCACGGCGTCACCGGATCACACCTCTTCGGCGTGATCCTCGCCGAGGCCATTACCGGCGACAGCAGACGCTTCGACGTCTTCGCCGCACTGCCCTACCAGCCGTTTCCCGGCGGCCGGGCGCTGCGCGTGCCCTACTCGGTGGCGGGGGCATGGTGGTATGGGCTGCGCGATCGTCTGGGTATCTGAACCCCCCTGCTTTCGAACCGCCAGTCCTTCAGTTGAATGGGTAGCAATGTGAAACGCGTGATCGCCAAACCAGAACCGACCCCGGCCGGAGTGGACGTACCACGCTCGGTGCGCGCGGTGGTCTGCGATATCAACGGCATTTTCCGCGCCAAGCGCGTGCCGGCCCGCCTGGCGCAAAAGGCGCTCGAGGGCAAACTGAAAATGCCGTTGTCCATCCTGTTCGTGGACGTCTGGGGCAATGACGTCATGGCCTCCGGTCACGTCCTCGATTCCGGCGACCGGGACGGTGTCCTGCGCCCCACCGAACGTGGGCCGCTGGACCTGGAGTGGCTGGACCGGCCGAGTTCGCTGCTGCTGTGCTCCATGTACACCGACCGCGGCGAACCCTTCCCGGCGGACCCGCGCCACGCGCTGGCGCGGGTACTGGCCCGCTATCGCGAACAGAACCTGACACCGGTGTGCGCCACGGAACTGGAGTTCTACCTGCACGACCTCGACAGTGAGGAGATCAGCCCGCCCGCGCGTCCCAACGGACCGAAGCTCTCGGCCAACTCGGTGTACTCCCTGCAGGACCTCGACGGTTTCGAATCCTTCCTGAGCGACGTCTACGCCGCCTGCCGCCGACTCGGCATCGAGGCCGAAGAGGCCATTTCGGAGAACGGCTGCGGCCAGTTCGAAATCAACCTCTGCCACACCAACGACGTGCTGCGCGCGGCCGATGACGCCCAGCTGTTCAAGTACCTGGTCAAGGGTGTGGCCGCGCGCCATGGTCTCGGTGCCACGTTCATGGCCAAGCCCTACGGCGGCGAGGCGGGCAGCGGCATGCACGTGCACTTCAGCCTGCTCGATGCTGCCGGCCGCAACGTGTTCGCAGACGGCACGCCCAAGGGATCTCCGGCTCTGCGGGCCGCCGTCGCCGGATTGCTGGATGCCCTGCCGGCATCGATGCTGGTGTTCGCGCCCCATTTCAATTCCTACAGGCGTCTGGCGCCGGACTCCCATGCCCCGACCCGCGCCACCTGGGGCTATGAAAACCGCACCGTGGCGATCCGCATTCCCGACGGCCCGGATTCAGCCCGACGCATCGAGCACCGCGTTGCCGGTGCCGACTCCAACCCCTATCTGGTGCTGGCAACCATGCTCGGGGCTGCCCTCGATGGCATCACAGACAGGCGCGAGCCACCGCCGCCTGAAACGGGCAACGCCTACGAGGGTGAAGCCGAACGTCTGCCGGCGAGCTGGGAGCAGGCCCTGGCGGCCTTCGAGGCCTCCACGGCCCAGCGCGCGGTCCTCGGCCCCCTGCTCACCGATGTCTACGCGGCCGCCAAACGCCAGGAGATCGACGTCTTCGCCCGGGAACTGTCCGCCTTCGAGGTCACCACCTATCTGGACGTCGTGTAGCAGGCTGGGAGTTTGCCAGCACCGTTCGTTCGCGCTGTCGCGGAGGGAATATCCGATGAAATGGACGTGGCGGAACATCGTTCCCCTGCGCTGCGCTGTTGCGCACCATCCCTGGTGCGCATCCTTCGGACGCACTGCGTGCGACGCGATTCGCTCCCGGCGAATCGCTCCGGGAAACTTCCCACAGTGGCGTAACGCCGGATTGAGGCGTTTCGCCCGGCTACACGAGGCACTTGTGGGCGCATTTCGACTGGATCGAAATGCGTCGCACGAAGTGCGCCGCGAAGCGGGGCGCGCCATAGATGGCGCGCAACAGAGCTCACGAAGCGAACGGGAGTTAGCGGTGGCCTGCCGCGCCGAGAAGGCTTCCCGTAGGTTGGGAGCCTGCAGGCGCGACACCGGGCCTCGTGGACCTGCGGTTGGCTCGAATCCCTTGGCCAGGACTCGGCTTTCTCGGGATCAGGATCGGGACCAAGAGTCCGTAGGTCTGGGGATGGGATTCGATTTCGACACTGATACTGACAGCGATACCGATACCGATACCGATACCGATACCGATACCGATACCGGATTCGATCCTGTTAGCGGGCAATGCAGACCGCGCCGTCCCAGAGGTGTGTCACCCGGGCGTTCATGGCGTCGCTGGCGAGGAAGAAGGCAGGCGCTCTGAAGCAGGCTGGAAGGCTCCGGGGGCCGATCTTCTGCCGAGTCGTCACTCCAGCGCGCGCAGGCGCTGGTTGGGGGCAAGATCATCGATGCCGCGCAGGGTATCGCCGAGATCGCGGATGAGGCCGTCGGCCAGGGCATAGACCCAGGCGTGAACGGCCAGGGGCTGCCCCCGGTGCCAGGCGTTCTGAACAATGGTGGTAGCCGCCACGCTGCGGGCCTGGGCCACGACGTTGAGTTCGCACAGCCGATCCACCCGGGCCGTATCGCTGGCCAGTCCGGCCAGTTCCTCGGCGTGACGCTCGCAGAGGCGACGGATGGGCTGCAGCCAGTTGTCGATCAGCCCGAGCTGACGATCCTGCATGGCCGCACGCACACCACCGCAGCCATAGTGGCCACAGACGATGATGTGCTCCACATTCAGAACTTCCACCGCGTATTGAATCACCGCCAGACAGTTGAGGTCGGAGGGCAGCACCAGATTCGCCACGTTGCGATGCACGAACAGCTCGCCCGGATCCATGCCGACGATCTCGTTGGCCGGGACCCGGCTGTCGGCACAGCCGATCCAGAGGAAATCCGGGTTCTGCTGCCGGGACAGGCGCGGAAAGAAATCCGGATCCTGGGACGCGCGGGACGCGGCCCAATGGCGATTGTTGGCAAGCAGGTCCTGAATCACGGGCATCAAGAATCTCGAGCAGGCAGCTGTGTTGGGGCGGGGAAGTTAACAGAGCTGCTCCAACCTGCGAAGCTCTCGTGGCCATGATTCATCTACGTCAATCGCTGTCCGGGGACGGCTGCGCCTCCCGCAGCGCCTTCAGCGCCGCGCGCACATGCAGCGCTCCGAACAGGTCTCTGGCCAGCAGCAGACCCTCGGCGCCCGCCCGGGCCGCGTCCTCGCTGCCCTGCCGCGCCGCCAGAGTCTGCAGGAACAGGCTCACCTCCATGCCCGCCAGCCAGCTGCAGAGATCCTGGTAACGCTGGAGGTGATCGAGATCGAATCCGTCCGCCGACTCGTAGCCGGCGGCCCGCAGACCACCCCAGAGCCGGCAGATTTCTGCATCACGATCGTCCAGACAACCCTCTGCGCCAAGTTTGATGATGCCGCGCCGGGCCATGGCCTCGATCTCGTCGCGATGCAGACCACTCATGGCCGCCACGGCGTCCAGGCTACAGGGATTCCCGTCGCCCGCTTCACCCAGCATGCTCGGCAGCAGGGCAGCGATCTCCGGGCCGCGGCCTTCGGCCAGCGCCCGGACATCGGCGGTCTTCATCAGGTCACGGATGGCCGCCAGCGGCAGAAATGCCTCCGTCTGCAGGCGCTTGATGGCGCGGATGCGAAGGACGTGATCGTCACTGTAGAACGCCACGTTGCGCCGCGGACGCTCGGGCTCGGGCAGCATGCCCTCGCGGATGTAGAAGCGAATGGCTTCCCGGCCGACGCCGGTCACCGATTCCAGATCCTTCATTTTCAATCGAGCGCCCATGGCGTTTACTGCAATCAATGCCGGTGCAGGACGACCGGCATCCGCGTGTAGCCCTTGACGAAGTTGGACTTCACCCGGGTCGGTTCTTCCGCCAGCTCCACTGTGTGAAACCGCTTCAGGATCTCTTCCCAGGCGATGCGCAGCTGCATCTCTGCCAGACGGTTGCCCATGCAGCGGTGGATGCCGTAGCCGAAGGCGACATGGCTGCGCGCATTGGGGCGATCGATGATGAGGCGGTCGGCATCCTCGAAGTGGGCCTCGTCGCGATTGCCCGAGATGTACCACATGATCACCCGGTCACCCTTGCGGATCTGTTTGCCACCGAGTTCGGCATCACAGGCTGCGGTCCGCCGCATATGCGCCAGCGGCGTCTGCCAGCGAATGATCTCGGCCACCATATTGGGGATGACCTCAGGTCGCGCGCGCAGTTTCTGGTACTCCTCCGGCCAGGTGTTCAGGGCCAGAATGCCGCCGCTGATGGAATTGCGGGTGGTGTCGTTGCCGCCCACGATGAGCAGCACGAGATTGCCCAGGTATTCCATGGGCGACATGTTCTTGAACGCCGGGCTCTGGGCCATCATCGACACGAAGTCCTGCCCCGGTTCCCGTTCGCGCTTCTGCCACAGCCGGGTAAAGTACTCCAGGCACTCCAGCAGGTGGCCGCGGCGCTCCTCCTCGGGAATGACCAGACCACCGGTCTGCGGACTCGAAGTGGCACAGTCGGACCAGAACGGCAGCAGGTGGCGGTCCTCGAAGGGCACGTCGAACAGGGTCGCCAGCATCCGCGTGGTCAGTTCTACGGAGACGGTCTCCACCCAGTCGAAGGGTTCGCCCACCGGCAGGCCATCGAGAATGTCCGCCACCCGCTCGCGGATCAAAGGCTCCAGGTTCGCTAGCTGCCGGGGTGCCACCGCCGGCTGCACGCCCTTGCGCTGCTCGTCGTGGCGCGGCGGGTCCATGGCGATGAACATGGGAATGTGGAAGTCCTCGGCCGGGTCGCCGATGACGATCACCGGCTCCGACGAGTAGACCTGATGGGTGGTGTCCACCGTCTTGATGTCGTCGAGGCGGGTGACGGACCAGTAGGCGCCGAAGGGGCTCTCGGCGTGGTAATGCACCGGGTCCTCGGCCCGCAGGCGAGCGAAGTAGCCCTGCCAGCAGTTGCCCTCGAAGATGCGCGGATCGGATACGTCGATGGCGTCGAGTGAACAGGTCGCCGGATCAGGCAGCGGTGCCTGGGTCTCGGCTGCGATGGCTTCGGCCATGATAGAACCCCTCCCGTTGATTGTACGTACCAATACTACGCACTTTGGAAGTCTCAGGCCAAGCCCGCCGGCAGGCCCGGCGCAGGACGCCAGCGGTCATCGCGGGACGTATTCGACGAGCGGGATCCATGCCCCGACCGGGTGCTGCCATGTCCAAACGAGGCAGGCTAAGCTTGCTCGGTGGCGTCCACGCAAAGGAGAGCGCGCCGACGTCCCGACTTTCCGTCGGGCAAGCCGGCTGCCAGCGGACCGCATGATCAGCCCTGCCCCACAACCCAGGCTGCACCCGCTGCTGCCCCGCTTTGACGATGACCGGGCCGAACAGGCGTTTCAGCTGGCCAGCCTGCGCGATACCCGCCACGGCCTCGCCCTGCTCACGCTGGCTGCCCTGGTCGTCTCCTGCGGCACCCTCCTCGCAGCCTGGTTCCACCTGCCCCACGATCAGCCGGGATACCTGCCCGGTCAGGTGCTGCGCGCCACCTTGCTGCTGGCGGCCATCGCCGCCTTCGTGACTGTCCTCAAAGCAACCGAACCCAACACCCTGCACAACGCCGGCAGCGTCCTGCTTGCGCTCGGCTGTATGACGATCGCGTTGAGAATGACCATCCCGCCGCCCGAAGGAGCGAGCCTTCTCGTCTCCATGCTCCATGTCACCCGGGACGGAACAACCCTCCTGCTCGTTGTCGCGATCGCCGTGCTGACGCTGCTGGTGGGCCACTTCCTGATCCACGCGGCCATCTTCGCGCTGGCCCTCACCGGCATGCTCGTCATCGCCCATACCTGGCCGGACGGAACCCCCAACGCCACAGGCTTCAGCTACGCGTTCAGCAGTGGTTTCGTGTTCGTTCTTGCCCTGGGCAGCGGCATCCAGAGACTGCGTCGCAACATGCATGTTTCGCGTCTGGAGCTGCAGCTCGCCAACGCCCAGCTTCACGAGCTGGCCATCCGTGACCACCTCACCAGCAGCCTGAACCGGCGCCACTTCTACGACGTGGCCGAAGCGGAACTGCAGCGCGCCCAGCGCTACGACGCCCCCGTGAGCCTGCTGCTGCTGGACCTCGACGACTTCAAGGGCGTCAATGACCGGCACGGCCACGCCTGCGGAGATGCGGTGCTGTGTCAGCTGGTGGAACTGATCCAGGAGCGCCTGCGCAACAGCGACGTGCTGGCCCGGCTCGGCGGTGAGGAGTTCGTCATCCTGCTGCCCGAAACCGACCTTGCGGCGGCCAGGCTGCTCGCCGATCGCCTGCGCCAGGCCATTGCCGAGCAGCCCTTCGAATACAGCGGCATCATCATTCCGCTCACGACAAGCTGGGGAGTCGCGACGGCGCACGCCGAAGACAAGGGCATCGACGGCCTGCTCAATCGCGCCGATCGCGCGCTCTATGTGGCCAAGGACAGCGGCCGCAACCGGGTCTGCGTCGAGATGACTGAAGGCGGCCCGTGACACCGGGGTGATGTCCCAGGCCATCGGGCCCACTGCCAGGCTGCCGCATCTTCGGTATGCTTCGGCCGGCGTACTTCATGAACCCTGGCGCTGAGCGCCTCCAACCCGCCCATGCCTCACCTGCGTGACGGGAAGCCCTCGACCTGCGCACCCGTCGGGTCCGCCCAGGCCGAACAATCGAGCCTTGATGCCTGATGACGACGGGTCAGTCACCAACGACCGACGACAGCGGCAGCCCGCCCACTGCTGCGGCCGGCGAATCCGCCCTGCACTGGTTCGTACCGCGTTTTCGCGACCCGGGACGGGAGCAGGCCTTTCAGCTGGCCTGCCTGTCGGATACCCGCATGGCGCTGTTCCTGCTGAGCATCGGTGGCGTCTGCGCTGCGCTGGCCACCATGCACGGCGCCTGGACCCATCTGCCCCACGACCAGCCCGGGTATCCGCTGGGACAGGCCATTCGCCTGGTGCTGCTGGCAGGTTCCATTGCCGCCATGTTGATCGCGCTTCGCGCCGCCCATCCTGCCACCCTGCTCTGGACCACCAGCGTCGTGCTGGTCTTCGGTCTGCTGACCCTGGCGCTGCGCATGGCGACGCCGCCGGCGCCGGACGTCGGCCTGCTCGAGGCCCTGCTCCACGTCAATCGCGATGGGCTGACCGTCATTATGGTGGTCGCCGTCGCCGTTCTGACGCTGATGATCGGGCACTTCACGATCAATGCCGCCATTTTCGCCCTGGCCCTGGCCGGCTTCCTGGTCATTGCCAACACCTGGTCAGACGGCCTCGCCAGTGCCGTCAGTCTCACCTACGGATTTTCCACGGCCTTCGTCTTCGTCCTTGCTCTCAGCCAGGGCATTCAGCGCACGCGCCGGCACATCTATCTGGCCCGGCAGCAGCTTCAGGAAGCCAATGCCCAGCTCCATGAGATCGCCATTCGCGACTACCTCACCGGCTGCTTCAATCGCCGCCACTTCTACACCCTTGCCGAGCCGGAACTCGCACGCGCCCACCGCCACGGCACACCGTTGAGCCTGCTGATGTTCGACCTCGATCATTTCAAACAGGTCAACGACAACTACGGCCACGCCTGCGGGGATGCCGTGCTGTGCCAGACGGTGGGGGTGATTCAGGGACGTCTGCGCATCAGCGACGCCCTGGCGCGGATCGGCGGCGAGGAGTTCGTCGTGCTGCTGCCGGAGACCGAGTTCGAGCAGGCCAATCAGCTCGCAGAACGGCTGCGGCAGGCCATCGCCGAGCATCCCTTCGAACATGCTGGCCGCCGACTGAAAGTGACTGCCAGCTGGGGTGTGGCCAGCGCGCGGCCGGACGATGCCAGCATCGACATCCTCCTCGACCGCGCCGACCGCGGGCTGTATCTGGCGAAGAAGAGTGGCCGCAACCGGGTCTGCGTCGAAGCGACGGAGACCCTGCCTGACGCCGGGTGACACTCACTGGGTGACACTCACGGCGTCACCACATCGAACCAGTATTCGAACTCATCCAGGGCAGCGAGGAAGGCAGCCACGGCTGCCCCGTTGCCCACCACCTGCACCCGGCCCGCCTCCAGCAACGGCGGCAGTTCGGCTTCACCGAGGAGCAGCAGGTCGAACAGCGACCGGTCCATGGTGACGGTCGCCGCTGGCCCGGCCGAACGCCCCCGCCTCGGGAAGGCCACCGCCCGGGTGATGTCCACGCTCATGGCCTCGTCGCGATCGGGAAAGATGAATTGGACTTCCGCCGGGTCGTGGTCGAAGCGCGCCGGATC
Source organism: Gammaproteobacteria bacterium (assembly GCA_020832085.1). Classification (GTDB taxonomy): domain Bacteria; phylum Pseudomonadota; class Gammaproteobacteria; order Pseudomonadales; family Azotimanducaceae; genus SLTB01. Next base: position 23,067 of record JAFIFJ010000116.1, read on the forward strand.
GAAACGCACGGCCAGGGCATTGAACAGCTCCGTCGTCGGCACCGCCCGCAGGAACTCCAGACTGCCGAGGCCCGCCTCCACGTGCCCTGGGACGCCCTCGCGCAGCTCGTATGCCGCGGTCAGGTAGTAATTGCGCCAGGCGCCCGACTCGGCCTGAAAGCCGAGCTGTTCGTAGCTGGCGGCCAGCCACATCCGCCCAGCGTCGAAGTCAGGATCGGCGAAGACGATGTGGTTGAACACGGTGGCTGCCCAGCGGTAATCGCCTTCCTCGAAGGACTCGATGGCCTGGGCCAGGGCGGCTTCGGCACCTCCCATGAACCTGACGTAACGCTCGGAGGCGGCCACTGGAGGGTGCTGGTGGTAATTGGCGGGCACACCGTCCCACCAGCCGAAGTAATGCTGGAATACCGCTTTGGAATTGTGGTTGAGGGTGCCGTAGTAGTCCCGGACGCTGAAGTCCTCGGCGGCAAAGGCCGGCTGCTCGAGCTCCTCGGCGATCTCATGCATGGTCCGGCCGTGATTGGCGAGACGCACGGTCTGGTCGTGCACGTGCCGGTAGCGATCGCGCTGGTTGCGCAGCATTCGCGCCACGTCCTCGGTGCCCCAGGCCGGCCAGTGATGGGACGCGAACAGGACTTCGGCGTCATTGCCGTAGCGCGTGAGCATGGCATCGATCACCTGACTCCAGCGCAGCGTGTCCCGCACTTTCGCACCTCGCGGGGTCAGCACGTTGTGGAACGTTCGGGTCACCACCTCTGCCGTACACAGCGCCTTGAATTCGGGCAGGTAAAAGACGATTTCCGCCGGGGCCTCAGTGCCTGCGGCATCGAGGAACTCGAACGTCACGCCGTCGATCACCAGCGTCTCGCCGTTGGGTGAAATCTCCCGGGTGGGTTCAAGCAGCCCGATGGTGCCCACGGACAAGCGCTGCCCCAGTCCCGTTCCCACATGGCCGGCCGGCCCCGGGGGCAGATGATTGCCGAGTTGCAGGCCGCCGCGGCGACTCATGTAGTTACCGGCCAGGAGATTTTCACTCACGGCCTCATCGGTGAAACCGTGAGGCCCGATGATCGCGACGGTGCCGGCTTTAACGTCAGGCTCGTCGACGATGCCCCGCACCCCGCCGAAGTGGTCAGCATGGGAGTGGGTGTAGATGACCGCCGTCACCGGTCGCTCGCCGAGGTGCTCGTTGGCCAGGGCCAGACCCGCAGCGGCCACCGCCGGCGTCGTCAGCGGATCCACCACGATCCAGCCCTTCTCGCCCCGGATCAGGGACATGACGGCCAGATCATAGCCCCGCACCTGCCAGATTCCGTCGACCACTTCGAACAGGCCGTGCAGGCTGTTGAGCCGGCTCTGTCGCCACAATGACGGATTCACGGTATCGGGTGCTTCGCCGTCGATGAAAGCGAACCACTCCGTGTCCCAGGCCACAGACCCGTCCGGGTTGAGAATCCGGGATTCCTCGATGGCGGCCACGAAACCGCGGGTGGCGTTCTCGTAGTCGGCAGGATCGTTGAGGGGCAGTGCCTGCCGCACCGCGTCCTGGGCCGCCCGGGTCGCCGCGGTGGCCTCTCCCACCGGCGGCTGTGGCCGGTCACTGGCTACGGCCGGCAGCACCCAGGCCAGCAGCAGAGCTCCGATCGTTCTGGTCACGTTTCTGTTCATGCGGTTGTTCCCCTCGCCCATTTCCTCAATGCACTTTCAATCCTCAGTGCATCCGTTTGGTTGGAGTGTGTTTCCCCTCGCGACATCGCTATCGGGATCGGTATCGGTATCGGGTTTCGAAATCGAACGCCGAATGGGAGAGCGATTCCGATTCCGATTCCGATTCCGATTCCGATTCCGATAGCGATTCCGATAGCGATTCCGATAGCGATTCCGATAGGGATTCCGATAGGGATTCCGATAGCGATACCGATACCGATACCGATACCGATACCGATACCGATACCGATACCGACTAATGCAAAGCGCAGCCCGCCACAGTAATGCGATGCAGCAGCCGTCGCTGTCCATGATAATCGTTCAGCGCATAGTGCCAGGTTGCCCGGTTGTCCCAGATGGCCACGGCGCCCTCGCTCCAGCGGAAGCGACAGGTGTACTCGGGTCGCGTCGCGTGGCGATACAGGTGCGTCAGCAGCGCGGCGCTCTCTTCATTGCTCCAGCCCTCGAAGCGCAGGGTGAAGGCCGGATTGACGTACAGCGCACGGCGGCCCGACAGCGGATGGGTGATGACCACAGGATGGACGGCTTCACTGGTGAGCTGCTCGTTCTGAAACAGCTTCCCGGCATCTCCCTGCTGCTTGTAGACCCCGGCTGCACCGAAGACGTGGTGATTGGAATGCACCGCCCGCAGACCATCGAGGGTGCGCTGCAGGCCGGGGGAAAGACCCTCGTAGGCCGCATACATGTCAGCGAACAGGGTATCGCCACCGGACTCCGGCAGTTCCCGAGCCACCAGGATGGAGCCCATGGCGGGTTGCTCATCGTAGGAGTGGTCCGTGTGCCAGCCGCCGCCGATATTCGTGGTCTGAGCAGCCTCCTTCCTGACCTCGGCGATCTCCGGATACTCGCCGTCGGCGGGGAAGAACTTGTTGATGTCTATGGGTCCGAAGCGTCTCGCCAGCGCGATGTGCTGTTCCGGCGTCAGGCGCTGGCCGCGGAAGAAAACCACACCATGATCACGAAAGGCGGCCTGTACGGCCTCGAACTCCGCATCGGTCATGCGGGCGAGATCGATGCCCGACATTTCAGCCCCACAACCCCCACCCATCCTGCTTACCGTGACTGCACTGTTCATGATCAGGCCCTCCCGAGCCCATGCCAGGAGCTTCGAGCATAGGGCCCAGGGCGACCAAGAATGTCACCTGAGTTACAGTTCAAGTCATGACGACGACGCAGCCGGACACCTCACCCCTGTCCGTCCTGGTGGGCAACCGCTGGTTCGCGGCCCTGTCGGCGCCGCTGCAGGCAGCGCTGATCGATGCTGCCGTCATCCGCACCGTGCCCACCGGACGCTGGATCTACGGCAGCGGCGATGTTCCAAGGGGACTGTATGCGGTGCTCGAAGGGACGGCCCTGGTCTACGTGGCCCTGCCCAACGCCGAGGACGTCCTCGTGCATGCCACGGGCAAGGGCGAGATCTTCGGCCATGCGGCCCAGGTCGCCCGCAGCCCCCGCCTCGCCACCGTGCTGGCGGCCCGCCCCTCGACCTTCCTGTTTCTGTCCGAGCGCGCCCTGGCCAGCATTGCAGATCGACACCCGGAACTCTGGCAGCACCTGACCAGGATGCTCTACGAACAGCTGGGCGAGGCCCTGATACTGCTGGCCCAGACTCTGAGCCAGCCTGTCCGCAAGCGGCTGGCCACCCGGCTGCTGCAGCTGAGTCGCTCGGGATCCAGCCACGACGCCCCGATCGGCCTGTCCCAGAGCCAGCTCGCCGAACTGTTGGGCGTATCCCGCAAGACCGTCAACCATTTGCTCACGGCATGGGCCCGTCAGGAGGTCATCGCCCTGCACTACCGTCAGATTGCCATCCTGGATGCCGAAAGACTCATGGCCCTCGCGCGCAGCCCAGAGGACTGAGGGCTCAGGGTGAGCGATATTCCCGGATCGGCCGCCACCACCAGGCGATGAACAGGGTGGCCAGCAGGGACAGCACACCCCCAAGCACCATACTGTTGCCGGCGCCGATGGCTCCGGCCCAGAAGCCGATCCAGATGGTGCCCAGATTGTTGGCCGTCTGAGCGGCGAGGATCATCAGTGAGAACGCCCGCCCGCGCATGGCATCCGGCGTGGTGAGCATCACCGTGGTATGACGGACGGTGACGGTCACCGAATCGGTGGCGCCGAGCAGCGCAATCAGGATCACCCCCAGCCAGAGATACGGCGCCAGCCCAAAGGCGAACAGCACTACGGCGTAAGCCAGCGAGGCATACAGCACCAGCATGCCCTTGGAGCGATAGCCCGCGAGCGCCAAAGCGACGAATGAGCCGAGTACGGCGCCAGCGGAATTGGCCGCCCCGAGCAGGCCGGTGGCATGGGCGCCCGCCGCGAACATACCCAGCGCCAGCACCGGCAGGATCTCCCGGTAGAAGGACACCACGGTGATACCGGTGTCGAGCAGGAACAGCCCGGGCAGGATGGGATGCTTCGCCACATAGCGCAGACCATCCACGGTCTGGCTGACGGTCGTTCCGGCCTGGCGATTGGCGGCGTGGCCCACGGTCCGCACCAGGGTGGGCATGGTCATGGCCACCAGGGACAGCCCCGCCGCCACCAGGAATGCCGTGGTCAGCCCAGCCGTCAGCGTCAGCACGGCGAACAGCAGCGGACCGAGAATGGCCGCCGTGTTGCCGGTGGCATTGTCGGTGGAGGCCGCACGCATGAGCTGTCGCTCGGGCACCACCACCGCCACCATGGCCGCCCGGGCAGGATTCGCCAGCATCTGCGAAGCCGCAGCGACGGCAATGGCCAGATACACCAGGATTGGCGACAAGGCCCCCAGGGCATTGAGGACACCCAGCGTGAGCATCACCACGAAGGTCATGCTGTGGGCCAGGATCATCAGCCGCTTGCGGTCGATGCGGTCGGCCAGCGTACCGCCCCACAGCAGCGCCGGGATCTGCACGAACAACTGCACCACGCCGATCAGGCCCACCATCATCGCCGAGCCGGTGTCGTCCAGCAGCCACTGGGCGGTGCCGAGAATGCGCAGCCACAGACCGATGGAGCCGGCCAGGAGGATGGTCCAGAGCAGGCGGTAGTCACGGTAGCGGAACGGCGCCCAGGGGCGGTCTTCAGTGGCAGTCACGATCACGAATCAGCAGCAGAGCCCGGAAAGCGGCGCAGCATGCGTGAAAGTTGCGCTGCCGTCATCCAATGGCAGGACTTCGCATGGACTCTGGCAATCAGCCCGGTCGCGGCGCTGTTCCGGTGCTTGGCCCGATGCCAGGCAGCGTGCAGACTGGTGCGCCCCCGGACGCAACGAGGACCGACCCATGCAGCAGCGCACCCTGGCAGGCCTTGGTGAGGTAAGCGCGCTGACCCTTGGCGGTGGCGGACTCGGTGGGGTCTGGGGTCCCACCAGCCGTGCCGAAGCCGTGGCCACCGTGGAGGCGGCGGTGGCGGCAGGCATCAACCTGCTCGATCTGGCGCCGGGCTATGGTCGCGGTGAGGCGGAAACCGTGGTGGGGGAGGCCTTTGGCGGCAGCCTGCCCGAAGGAGTCCGCGTCACGACCAAGTGCCAGCTCGGTTCACCGCCGGCAGGGGACGTCGACGCCATTGTCCGGCGCCGGCTCGAACGCAGTCTCGAAGCCCTGCGCACCGATCGCGTCGATCTCCTTCTTCTGCACTCCAATCTCATCCCCGACGACTACGTCTATCCCCGCGACAGCGCCACCCAGGACCAGTTCGCGACGCGCATCTCCCTGTTCCACGATGCTGTCGTGCCGGTCTTCGAAGCTCTGCGCGAGGAGGGGCTGATCGGAGCCTGGGGCATCACCGGGGTCGGCCTGCCGGCCACGGTCATCGAAGCCCTCGGCAGCGCCCGGCCGCCGGCCGTCGTCCAGGTGGTGGCAAACTGCCTGGATTCAGCAGGCGACATGCGGCGCTATGACGAACCGGCGCGGCCGCGCGACATCATCAAGGCCGCTGTGGCGGCCGGGGTGGGCGTCATGGGTATCCGCGCGGTGCAGGCCGGCGCCCTCACCGATGGTTTCGACCGGGACATCCCCGAGGACACCCTGGATGGCCGCGATTTCCAGCGCGCCGCACCCTTCCGCGCACTGGCCGCCGAACTGGCCATGACACCGGCATTGCTGGCGCATCGCTATGCGTTGGGCATCGACGGGGTGGCCACCGTGGTATTGGGCGTCAAGAACCGCAGCGAACTGGCCGAGTGCCTGGCCGCTGAAGCCGCCGGGCCTTTGAGTACTGAGCTGCAGAGCCGAGTAGACCAGGCCGTGGGCCGGAGCTGACCGCGGCTGCGGCGCCCCCAACGGACTCGGCGACGTCGAAGCTGTTGCTGTGGGAAGCTCACGAAGCGAAGCGTAGTGAGCGTTTGCCGCCCGCGCTGAGCAGGCTTCCCGAATGACGTGAACTTACAGGCGACTGCGCCGCCATCGAGCTCAGCCCTTGAGGGGCCAGTCTGTCATTGTCACCGCATCAGATCTTGCGCAGCCAGTACTCGCGCATGATCTCGTGCGACCAAGGTGGCTGCACGATCGCTTCGCTTGGCAGAAACTCTGCAATCACCAGCTTGATGTCGAGCAGGGCGTGCCGTCGATGGCGTCCAGTTCCGTCACCACGAGGCAGGTACCCTTGCAGCGAAGAACGCGGCAGATGGTCGTGCCGATCCGGTTGGGTCGGTTTTTCCACGTTGGGCAAAGATTCCGACCGCAGCCCAATCCTTGTTGTTCCTCGGATGGCGGGCAGCAGTCCATCCCCAAAAACCGAAACATGCCTCGGAAGCTTAACGCCAAGGCTGTGCGGTGCCGCAGGGCGGCATCCGAATCAGCCGCTGGTTACACGGCCACACGGTAGACCCGCCGCTCCATTGTTGGGTCAAGAAGTCGCTCGACTTGAGGAACCAGAGGCTCCAGGTCAGCTATGCGATTCCGATACGCCAGCATGATGATCACCGCAATCGGCAAGGTATCGAGGCGCTGCTGATACTCAATACCTCGATCAGCGGTCACCATCGCAACGAACCCCGCACCCGCGGCTCGTCTTAGCAGCTCACCATTGTTGGTGCCGGCCCACCCTAACTCTGGGACCGTTTCCACGATGAATCCGCTCCCGAAGGCACCCTTCAGGCGCCTGGGAACGGACTCATCAAGCAACAGTCTCATCGT
>JAFIFJ010000124.1 GCA_020832085.1 Gammaproteobacteria bacterium
CCCGGCCGAGACCGCGCGTCCAAGGGGGGCGGTGACACCGCTGGTTATGGCATCCGGATGGTCGCAGTAGATGGTGCGCGCCCAGTGTTCCGGCAGCGAGGCCGACAGCAGCGCCGTGGTCGAGCCGATCATGGCGCACCAGCCGGTCGCGCCGTCGGCGTGGCCGAGACACTCGAGCATGCGGGCGAAGGTGCCGGGATGGACTTCGAGGCCGCCGAAGCATTCGGGTACCAGGGCCCGGAACACGCCCCCCCTTGCCATCGTCAGTCCGAGATCCTCCGGCAGGGATCGCGCGGCCTCGATGTCCCCGGCGCGGTCGCGGGCCTCCATGGCGATGTCCTGCACCGCCGCTTCCAAAGCGCTCATGGCTTGCTCCCCTGAGACCATGCTTTTTTCAGAGGATAGCTGGTTCGAGCGTGGATTTGGGCGTCGGGGATAGTGTTCGCCGCGGCGGGGGGGCGATCCCGATCCCGATACCCCACCCCTGGATTCCTGCGGGATGCTTTTGAGCGCGGTTCAATCCTCGCTGCGGGGCAGCCAGGTGGGCAGAGAGGCGAAGTGGGGGTCTCCGGTTTCCAGCAGGAGGCCGGAGATGGCTCCGGCCTGTTCCCGGGGCTGGATCTTCAGGTCGGAGCCGGCGACCAGGAAGCTGCCATCGCTGCCGGCGAGCAGGGACCGCATGCCAGGCCGGCCCGGCAGGGCGATGGTGGGCTCAGGGCTGTCGAGGCCGTTGCCCAGGTCGATGCGGATCTGATCGTCGCCGCTGCCGTAGCGCCCGACCAGGCGTCCGATGAGGCCGGCATCCGCTGTCAGCGAACGATGGCGAAGATCGAGGAAGTCCAGGGCATCCTGCAGCCGTTGCCGGGCATCGGAGCGACTGGCATTGATCAGCAGGCGGTGCTGGGAGAGTCCGGCAAAGACGCCGTCGCAGCAGTCTCTCCAGGGCCCCCAGCCCGAATCTGCATCCGCCGGGGCTTCCCGGCGGGACAGATAGAGCACGGTGGGTTCGAGATCCTGCAGGGCAGCCAGCAGGCGCACGGCCATGTCGGCCACAGCTTCGGCCGCTGCGCCCGCGGCGAGGAGGGTGCGGAAGCCGGCCTGCAGGAGGGCACCATCGAAGAGGTAAAGCTGCTTGGTGGTCCCCGCGCGAATGGCGAAGTTGTGCCACTGCACTTCCAGGACACTGCCGTAAGCTTCGAGACCGGGATAGACCGCCGGTTCGAAGCTGCGCATCAGGGGATGGCCGCCGCGGGTGGCTGGCCACCACTCATGGGCCAAGCCTGCTGCCTCGCACTGCAGAGCCAGTTCCTGAACGAGACGGGTGCGACCGGTACCGGGCGGTCCGTCCACCAGAACGGCACGGGGTGCCGGCATCATCGTATGCGCTGGGCGGCAGGGCGCCCGGCTGTGCCTGCGATCATGTCCCGGGCTTCCTCGCTGGGGGCCTGGCTCGGCGCCTGCCGGCTGGTGATGTTGAAGGGCTCGGTGTCGATGACCTCGAGTTCGATATCGCCGGCGAGCACACCCTGCTTCCACTCCTGGTGGTTGGCCTCATCGGCCTGGAACTCCGGCATGACCTCGCGGGCAAACAGCTCGAGACTGTCGCAGATGTCCTCGTGGCTGTTGCGTCCGGCTTGATTGAGCAGGATCACCTGATCCACGTGGGCGGCCTGCAGTTCCCGCAGACGCTCTCGGATCGTCGCCGGCGAGCCGATCAGTTCGCTTCCGGATCGCCGCTGGCCGGCGGGGGTCTGTTTCCAGGCCTGATAGCGTTCCCAGATGTTCACCTCGCCCGGGGCGAAAGGGCCCTCCTTGTTGTAGAGCCCGAGGGCGAACTGGAAGAAGGTCCAGCCGTCGGCCTTCTCCCAGGCCTCCTCGTCGGTCTCTGCGCACATGAAGCCGCCCACCACGGCCAGATTCGGATTGCTGGCGTAGTCGGTGAGCTTTTCCTGGTTGTGGACGAAATTGTTGTAGTAGGCATTGACCCAGGCCCGGGCTGCATCGAGGTCGACGAACTTGAAGCACAGGGCGCCCATGCCGCGATGGGCCGCGTACTTGATGGTTTCGAGCTGGGAGCAGGCCACCCACAGTGGTGGATGGGGCTTCTGTTTCGGTTTCGGCAGTACCGCCCGCAGTGGAAACTTGAAGAAGGGGCCGTCGTACTCCCAGCCGTGGTTGTAGAACATGGGCAGGGTGCAGCGCACCGCGTCCTCCCACACCAGCCGTTTGTCGCGGAAGCGCAGATTGAAGGGGTGCAGTTCCGTCACCGACGAGCCCTCCCCCAGCCCGAGTTCCACCCTGCCGTGAGAGAGGAGGTCCAGGGTCGAGACCCGCTCGGCAACGCGCGCAGGATGGTTGGTGGTGAGCTGGACGATACCGTGGCCTAAGCGGATGTTGCGGGTGCGTTGGCTGGCGGCGGCCAGGAACACTTCCGGCGCCGAGGAGTGGGAGTACTCCTCCAGGAAGTGGTGCTCCACCTCCCAGGCGTAGTCGTAACCCAGGCGGTCGGCCAGTTCGACCTGATCCAGACTGTTCTGGAACAACCGGTACTCGGAGTCCTCGTCCCAGGGCCGAGGCAACTGGTGTTCGTAGAAAATGCCGAATTTCATCTGCTGTCCCCCTCCGTCACTCTTGCTGGAAGTCTGCCAGAGTTGCCGGGTGGAATCTGCGGGTCTGTCGGGCGGCAGCACTCGCCTGTCTGCGTGCCGACGGTGCGGGGAACCGCCGTCCTGGGGTATGGTTCGCCGGTCCCCAAATCATCATCCAGGAGAGACCATGGGTTACGAACGCATTCGACTCGACTATGACGGCAAGATCGCGATCCTGAAGTTCAATCATCCCGAGGTGCGCAATGCCGTCGGCGCGCAGATGCTCACCGAACTCAGTCAGGCCGTCCGCGAAGTGCGTGATCGCGGCGCCGAGGTGCGCTGCCTCATGATCACCGGCGAGGGTGCCGGATTCTGCGCGGGCGCCAATCTGGCGGATGCCGACCGCAGTAAACAGCGGGAGACCCAGGGTGCGGGCGACGGCCTGCGCAGCGGCTACCATCCGCTGCTCTGCGCCATGCGTGATCTGGAGATGCCCATCGTGACCGCGGTCAATGGCGCTGCGGCGGGTGTGGGCATGAGCTTCGCCCTCATGGGCGACATCGTGGTGGCCGGGGAAAGCGCGTTCTTCCTGCAGGCCTTTGCCCGCATCGGCCTCATTCCTGACGGCGGAGCCACCTTCCTGCTGCCGCGCCTGATCGGCTGGGGGCGTGCCATGGAACTGTCCCTGCTGGCGGAGCGCCTGCCGGCGGCGAAGGCGCTGGAGTGGGGCCTGATCAACCGCGTGGTGGCCGATGAGCAGCTGGTCGACGAGGCCATGGGCATCGCCCGCAAGCTGGCGGATGGCCCGCGCTCGCTGGCGCTGATCCGCAAGGCCTACTGGCAGACCTGGAGCAACAGTTACGAAACCCAGCTCGATCTGGAAGCCAGGCTGCAGAACGAAGCCGGCCGCAGCGTCGACTTCAAAGAGGGCGTTTCCGCGTTCCTCGAGAAACGCGACGCCCAATTCCAGGGGCGATAACCATGTCGCTTAAGGGGAGGGTTGCTCTGGTCACGGGATCCAGCCGTGGCGTGGGCCGGGCCATTGCGCTCGGCCTTGCCGCAGACGGTGCCGACGTGGCCATCAACTACCGACGCAACCAAGACGAAGCGGAGGCCGTGGCGGAGGAAGTGCGGGCCTTGGGCCGCAGGGCCGTGGCCTGTCAGGCCTCCATCGACGACTACGAGGCTGACCAGGCCATGGTGGCGCAGATCCGCGCCGATCTTGGTCCGGTGAGCATTCTCGTCAACAATGCCGGCATTGCCAGTCGCGGACTGGCGGTGGCGGAGACCGAGCCTGCGGAACTGCTGCGGGTGGTGGGCACCCATGCGTTTGGTGCCCACTACCTGTGCCGGCTGACGGTCCCGGCCATGCGGGAACTCGGCCGTGGCGATGTCATCATGATCTCCTCGGCCGCGACCCGCGGTATGGGCCCCTTCGGTGCTCCCTACAACATGGGCAAAGCGGCGCTGGAGGCCTTGGCATTGACCCTGTTCAAGGAAGAGCGTCCCCACGGTATCCGGGTCAACATCGTCGCCCCGGGTCTGGTAGAGACGGAAATGGGTCGCAGATTGATGAAGGCCACTGCTGGGATCGACGATCTGCGCAAGCTCGATGCGGAGATGCCGTTCGGACACGTGTGCCAACCGGAGGACGTGGCCAACGTGGTGCGTTTCCTGGTCTCGGACCGCAACAGCTACGTGACCGGAGAGAAGATTTTCTGTGATGGAGGCGGACCGCTCAGTGGTCGAAAAATTGCGGATTGACGAGGGATCCATGGCGCGATGGATCTTATGGCTCGCGGTGGGCGTGGCGGCGACAGCGCTCCTCGCAGGCTGCGGGCAGGATCTGCTGGACGGGCGGCCCCTGGTTTCGGAAACAGCGGAGCCGGCGGCGGCCGGAATGGCCGCAGAGCGCCTGCAGCGCCTCGACGCCTACATCGAAGAGCAGATCGAGGCCGGTCAGATCGTCGGCGCGCAGGTGATGCTGGCGCGTAACGATCTGGTAGTTCACAACGAGGTGTTCGGGGTGCGTGATCTGCGTGACGGTACGCCCGTCACCCACGATACGCTCTGGCGCATCTATTCCATGACCAAGCCGGTGACCTCGGTGGCAGTGATGATGCTGCACGAGGAAGGGCACTTCGGGCTTGATGACCCACTGGCGGATTATCTGCCCGAGTTCGCTGAGATGACGGTGCTGCGGGATGGCGAACGCGCTGCAGCGAAACAGCCGATCACGATCCGGCAGCTGTTGACCCATACGGCTGGCTTCAGCTACGGCTTCACCAATGAGGGCGTCGATGCGCTCTATCGGCAGGAGCAACTGTTCGCAGCGCAAGACCTCGCCGCTTTCAGTCGGCAACTGGCGACGCTGCCGCTGGCCTTCGAACCGGGAACTCGCTGGCACTATGGCGTCAGCACCGATGTGCTGGGAAGGCTGGTGGAGGTGGTGTCGGGGCAGCCTCTGGACGCCTTTCTCACCGAGCGCCTGTTCGAGCCTCTGCGCATGGTCGATACCTTCTTCGAGGTGCCTGCGGACAAGCTCGACCGCTTCGGGACGAACCACAGATTGAACCCCGACAGCGGTGAAATCGAGGTCGTCCCGGACGGTTCCCTGGCGGGGGTCCGCTGGCAGGAGGTCGGACTGCTGTCAGGGGGTGCCGGGCTGGTGTCCACCGCTGACGATTACATGCGCTTCGCCCGTATGCTTCGGGGTGGGGGCAGCCTGGATGGGGTGCGCATCCTGAGCCCGAAGACGCTGTCCTGGATGACCCGCAGCCATCTGCCCCGGGATCTGGCTGGGGAGGGCGTGTTCGGCCGCTCCGGCGCCATCGGCTTCGGGCTTGGTTTCGCCGTCATCGACGATGCGGCCGGGTGGTCGGGACGGGTGGGTACGACCGGCGAATACTGGTGGGCCGGGGCGGCAGGAACCCTGTTCTGGATCGATCCGGAGTACGACGTGATCGCTATCCTCATGATTCAGCGTTTTCAGGCCGAGCCTCTGCGTGAGACCTTCCGCACCCTGGTCAACGCGGCAATCGAATAGTCGGTGCCGATCACGATCTACTGGAGGAAACATGAACGACATTCGCACGATCCTGGTGGTCCTGGATCGCCCCGGTGGCGAACAGTGGGCCCTGGAACGGGGCAAGGCGCTTGCCGCCGCCACCGGAGCTCACCTGCATCTAGCGTCGTTCTGCTGGCTGGCCCTCGCAGAGAACGATCAGGTCTTTGATACCCACCAGCGTCTGGCGCTGCAGAAGGGCGCGCAGAGCGAGCGTCGCCGCTGGCTGGATGGAGTCGTTCTCGATGCGGGGCTGCGGGCTGCCAACGTCTCCACGGAAGTGGTCTGGACCAAGGACATTGCGGGCTGGGTCGCGGAGCAGGCGAGTGCCGGCAAGGCCGATCTGGTGGTGAAGTCCGTGCATCGCAGCAGCGGAACGCTGCTGCATACGCCCCTGGATTGGCAGATCCTCCGCACCGTCGTGGCGCCGGTATGGTTCGCAACGGGCACGGCGTCCGCCCGCGCCGTTCTGGCGAGCATCGATCTCGAACACGGTGACGACAAGCATCAGCTGATGAACCAGCGCGTGCTGGACGCATCCGAGTACTTCTCCCGGGTTCTCGATGCTCCGGTCCACGGTGTGCATGTGGTGGAAACCACCGGATTCCCCGACAGCCTGGAAGGTTACGAGGTCGAAGTTCTGGCCGCGGATGCAGAACTCCGATCCCGGGAACTGCTGGCAGCGCTGGTGAAGCCCTATGGGGTGGAGGCGGCCAACGTGCATCTGGCGGTGGGGCACCTCGGCCCGGCCCTGGTAGAGGTGGTTCGCAGTATTGCCGCCGACGTGCTCGTCGTCGGTACCGGCGCACGCGGGCGTATCGGTACCTTCCTGCTCGGCAACAGCGCGGAACTCATCCTGGCCGCCGCGCCCTGCGATGTCCTGGCCATTCACGTCTGAGGGTGTCGCAGTGCGAGCCCGCATGGCGGGCGCTCCCACGGCGGCACTTCGTTGCGGTGGGAGCCCGCATTGCGGGCGATTGTCACGACCGGCTGCGATTCAAGGTCCGTTCCGCGGCGGAACGCGAGTCCGTCACGGGGGCAGCGTGCCGCCGCTTTCCAGCCAGGCAGCGCAATCCGGGGGCAGCACCCGCTTCTTCACGTCCTCGTAGAGTTCGAGTTCCGTCGCATCGAGAACGCCGCGCCAGCGGGCGTTGGTGCCTTTGTAGAAGAAGCCACGGGCGCCGTCCTTGAACATGGCTCCGAGGGGGTCGCCGGCTTCAATGGCACCTTGGCGCATGGCGTCGATGCTGCAGGCGGCGGCGATGGCGCCGACCTCGTCAGCGCCGAGCTCGTAGCCGATGAAGGTGGCGATGCGGCGGATTTCCGCCGGCAGGTCGCGCTGCAGGTCGTTGTAGTGGACGAAGAGGATGTTCGGCAGCTTCCGCAGTGACCACCAGCTGGCCACATGATGCATGTTGCCCCACCACGGATAGCCTTCCTGTTCCCAATCGAACCAGCTTTTCGTCAGCCAGTTGCGCCACAGCGCATGGATGTCGCCATCGTAGCGGGGCATGGGCGGACCGACGCGGCCGGGCGTGTCGTTGAAGGCGCTGTAGGCCAGATCCGTGAACTGCTCGTAGTGATTCACCAGCGACATGAACACGTCCCGTGGATCCCGACCCACCACCACGTAGTGAACGTCGTCCCAGACCGGCAGGCCGTCGGCCGCAAGATGAGACTTCAGCACCCGACGATGGGGCATGGCCGCCAGTTCGGCCAGCTGATCATCGAGATCCACCGGGAACATGCGCGCATCGAGCCAGTAGTCCATCGCCGGCGGTTGCATCCCCTCCTTCAGGGCCATCAACTGGTAGAGCAGGCCGAGGGTCCACGTCGTTCCCGACTTGTAGGACGTGGTGACGATGACATCACCGGAGCGTCGCTGGAAGTTCTGCCAGCGGGTCGAGTCGATGGTGTGATTCTGGTAGGTGCGCGTGACGTTGTCCGGTAGTGCCACGGTGAGCTCCCCTCTGGTTGCTTCAATGGGCCGGGGCTTCTTGGGTTTGCCGCCCCTTGATCCAGGGAATATAGCTGAGTTGCAGTGAAGTACGCAGAAGATGCGCCTTAATCGGTTCTGTCCAGGTTGCCTTGGGATCGTCCCTGCCAGGGCCAGCGACCCTCGACCTCCATGTGAAGGGTCATGGAGAGGAAGGTCCGGATCACTACGATCAGCCCCAAGAGCGCTACGTTCTCCAGGTTGGGCTGAACGGAGACGGTACGGATGATGTCCCCTGCGATCAGGAATTCGAGTCCGAGCAGAATGCTGCGGCCAAGGTCGACGCGGAGATGATGGTAGGAGCGAATGACTGAGTCCTGCTGGGCGCTGAGGTAGCGCCAGCAGGAGTACGCGGCGCCGACCACGATCACGAGCACGCCAACGGATTCGACGATCAGTCCAAGCATGCCGATCAGCTGCCGGTATTCGTCCATGGCGATGCCTCCTCCGGCTTCGGTTCAGCGCCCGGCCAGGGCCGTGACGTGTGCCTCGGCGGATGCGGCGAGGGCCGCAAGATCGTAGCCGCCTTCCAGCAGCGACACGATGCGGTCGTTGGCGCAGTCATGGGCCAGGGCGCCGATCAGTTCGGTGATCCAGCGATAGTCGTCGGTGACGAGTTCGAGACCTCCGAGCGGGTCGTCGCGGTGGGCATCAAAGCCGGCAGACACCAGGATCAGCTCGGGTCGGTGGCGCTCGATGGCCGGAATCCAGTCCCGCTCGATGGCACGGCGGAAAGCTCCTGATCCGGTGCCTTCGGGCAGCGGAGTCAGGACGATGTGATTGCCGGCGACGTCGGTGCCACGTCCGGGATAGAAGGGATGCTGAAAACTCGAGCAGACCATGACCCTGGGGTCGTGGGCGAAGATCTCGGCGCTACCGTTGCCGTGGTGCACGTCGAAATCGAGGATGGCCACGCGCTCGAGTCCGTGGACTTCGAGGGCGCGGCGGGCAGCGACGGCAATGCTGTTGAAGAAGCAGAACCCCATGGCCAGACTGGTCTCGGCGTGGTGTCCCGGCGGACGTATGGCGCAGAAGGCGCGTTCGAAGGCGCCATGGAGGACCCCGTCGGTGGCAGCAACGGCCGCGCCTGCTGCGGCGCGCGCGGCGCGGATGGATCCCGGGGCGAGGAAGGTGTCACCGTCGACGGGCGTGAGTCCTTGCCGCGGCAGGCGCTGCCAGAGCCCCTCGATGTGCTCGATGGGGTGAACGCGGGCGAGATCAGCGTCGCTCACCGGCTCTGGCACCGGTGGGCGGATCAGGTCGTCAGCGAGCCCACTGTGTTCCAGGCGTTCGATGATGACGGTGGTCCGCTCCGGACACTCGGGATGCCGTGACTGCATGCGATGCAGGGCATCGTCCGGGTGCTGCAGCAGGGCCGTGCGCATGGCGAGCGCTCCGTCGATGTCGGGGGGTCAATATACTGCCCCGAGTCCGCAGCTCACAGCGCAGCGTGCCGCTCACTCGCTGCCTGCAACCGCTTCCTCAGGAGCGGCGCTCGTCTGGATCCAGGGTGGACCCACTGGCCAGCAGCTCGCCGAGCTCCTCGGCGGTCATGGGTTTGCCCACCAGGAAGCCCTGAATCTCGTCGCAGCCGATCTCGGTCAGGAAACGGATCTGTTCCGGTGCATCGACACCCTCGGCAACGACGCGCAGATCGAGGGCGTGGCCCATGGCGACGATGGCACGGACGATGGCGCAATCGTCCTCGGATTCCGGCAAACCGGTGATGAAGGTGCGATCGATCTTCAGGGCATGAACGGGAAAGTGGCGCAGGTAGGCCAGGGCCGAGTAGCCGGTGCCGAAGTCGTCCACGGCGAGGCCGACTCCGAGCTCATTGAGGGTCGCGAACAGGTCCCTGTGAGCCACAACGTTTGAGACGAAGACGCCCTCGGTCAGTTCGAGCTCCAGCAGATGGGGCGGCAGACCATGGGTGGTCAGCAGTCTGCCGAGAAGGTCACTGAAGTCACCGCTGCGGAATTGGCCGGCTGAAACGTTCACCGCGAGACGCAGGTCGTGGCCGGTATCCATCCAATGGCGTCCGGCGCGAATCGCCTGTTCGAGCACCCAGCCACCGATCCGGCTGATGGCGCCGGTACTCTCCGCCACCGGTATGAACTGATCGGGGCTGACTGCACCGAAATCCGGTGAGTTCCAGCGCAGTAGGACTTCCGCGCCAGCGATCCGGCGGCTTCTGAGGTCGAAGCGCGGCTGGTAGCGCACGTCGAGTTCCCGGCGGGCAATGGCGCCCGGCAAGGCGTGCTCCATCAGGACGCGGCGATGGGAAATGACTTCCAGGCTCTCATCGTAGACCCGGAAGTCGTTGCCGCCGGCGTCACGGACCTGGTGCAGGGCGGCACGGGCCTGCTCCAGGAGCTGACGGGGATCCTGGCTGCTGCGGGGAAAGACAGCGATGCCCATGCTGGCACTGGAGCCCTCACTCAGGCTTCCCGCTGCGGCCAGGGACTCGAGGAGGCGGCTGGCGGTGAGCGCAAGATCCGTCAGGTCGGCGCTGCACTCCAGCAGCAGCAGGAACTCCTCACCCTGGCTGCGGGCAACGAGATCAGAGCGCCGGAGCAAGGCCTTGAGCCGCTGGGCGGACTGCTTGAGCAGCTGTTCGGCGGACTCCTGCCCGGAGTTGCGGGCGATGTTCTGGAAGGCATCGAGCTGCAGCGATACCAGGGCCATGCAGCGGCCGTGGCGCTCCGCCGTGTGCAGCGCCAGATCCAGCTGGCGTTCGAAGAGTCGGGCATTGGGCAGACCCGTGAGCAGGTCGTGCTGGGCGAGGTACTCCAGCCGGCTCTCCAGGGCCTGCGTCCGCGTGCACAGTCTGAGCGTGCGCTCGAGCAGCAGCGGCGTCAGCTCAGCCGTTGGCAGATACTCGTCCGCGCCTGCGGCCAGCAGGGGCTCGACGGTTTCCGGATCGCCATCTGCGGTGATCACCAGGATGGGCGTCAGGATGCCGCGCTCCCGGATCAGGCGCAGCATGTCCTCCATCTCGGCAGCATCACAATCGAAGAGCAGGGCGTCGGCATGGCCGTCGCCGATGGCGACCACCGCGTCCTCAGTCCGCTCCAGGACTTCGACCTGCCAGGCGGCGCCGTCCGTCGTCAGTGCCGTCAGCCCTGCACTGCAGGCGGCAAGGCGCTGCCTTGCCGCCGGGGTGTCGGCCAGGGCGAGCAGATGCAGGCGTGTCGGGGAATCAGAGAGATTCAACGTACCTCCACGGTGAGCGATTGCAGGGTCAGGGCGCGATGGTCGGCGCTGATGTGAAAGTGTGCTTTAAGGTCAGTCAGGGCTGCGCTCCTTCGGGCCGGCTCGCCATTGATCTGGGTGACGACAAGGCGCTGCTGGCGGCCAGGTCTCAGCGCGAGTGAAGCGCTCCATGCAGCAAGCGTACGGCTGCAGAGACCGGCGTCCAGGGCGGAATCCATGTGCAGTTCACCCGCACCGCGGCCGTAGGTCAGCAGGACGCGTCCGGCACCGAGGACGAGTTCGTTGCCCGAGCGTGCCGCGGGTAACGGCAATCCAGGCAGAGGCAGACCGAGGCCGCAGGGTGAAGCCGGATCCTGGGCATGCAGCCAGCGCGGCGGCGCAGCCTCCCGCTGCCAGTCGCGGATGGTCTCCACGGCCTCCGGCAGGGCGAACTGTGGGCCGCCGAGGCCCTCAAGGAACCAGCCTCCCACGACTTCGCCACTGAGTTCCAGCCAGCGCAGGGCGCGGAACACACCGGAGAACGTCATGCCCCGCGCTTCCCGTCGGCAGAGGTCCGGACAGACGACGCCGTAGCGATCGAGCAGCATCCGGGCCCGCTCCCGCGCATGTTCGAGGGCATCGAGGCCGTCGCCGGGTCGGGACGCCGGGAGGGCGGCGAAGTGCCCGGGATAGCCCTGTACGCGGGCCTGAAGTCGCTGTCGCAGGCTGCGGCGGGAGCGCTTGGGTAAGGGGGCGGCGTCCGCTTGCGACAGGGCGGGCAGGCTGTACTTCCATGCGATGCCACGCCTCACCGCCTCGAAGCTGTCGAGGGTGAGTTCGCCGCGCCAGATGCCCTGCCAGAGGAACTCGGTGGCGCGACGGGCGTCGTCGCTGCAGGCCTCGACGAGGCTTCTGAAAGGCAGCCTTGCGCCGGCGGGGAGGGACAGTTCCGGCGGCGCTCCGGTGTTCGGGAGCGGAGTCTCTGCCGGTTGAGCCAGCGGTCGGGTGAGGGATTGTGGGAGCGGATTCATCGGCGATGCGGGAGCTGGTGTGTCCGTGAGTTCTGGTCCATTCGCGGCTGAAGCCGCTCCCACGTGGGGCATCAGCGCTGCGATCTCCTCGGGCAGCGCGAAGCCGACGCGCCCGGGTCCGTCCCCATAGAGGATTAGATCGCCACTGGTGAGCAGGCGGTCGAGTTCCGCCGGCCGCTGGGCGCCCAGGCGCGCCGGCAGCACGAAACTCTCCCAGCGATCGGCCGGCAGCGGCAGACCGCGCAAAGGCTCCATGGCGTCGAGGATGTCCGCAGCGGCGCCCACACGCTGCCAATCGAGAAGGAAGTCGGCGACTTCGCTGCCCGGCAGGGGATGGAGATGGCGGCGGCGGGCCCGCTGCTGCCGCAGCATGATTTCGAACAGGCTGCGCAGACACAGCCGCTGCGCTGAATCGTCGACGACGAGCGCGCCGCGGATCAGGTGACCATCTTCGACGAGGCGCTCCACATCCTCCGCGAGGATGTCGCCGGGGCCGGGCCAAGCCTCGGTCATCTGCGCCAGGGTGAGCGGAGGCTGAGCACTGAGCCAGGCCAGAAGCCATTCCAGACGGGTATCAGCGTCAACGTTCCCCGACGCCTCGGCGGAGCCGCGCAGCTCCGGAGCCAGGGCAGCCAGGATAGGGGCGTCTTCGATCAGCGTGATCCAACGGCCGCGCTCGCATGCCAGTTCGGTCCAGAAAGTCTGCGCGCGAAGCCACTCGCTTGCGGGCATATGCGGCTGCAAGGCTTCCAGTTCGCCGGCCTCGAGCAGCCGGCGTTCGCCGATCCAGTCCATCAGGTCCAGGGCATCGGTGGGCGCCCACCCCGGCTCAAGGCGCCGCCGGCGGCGCAGGAACTGTTCGATGGTGGCGGCTTCCAGGCGTGGGCGACGCTTGCCGTCTTCCAGCAACTCGTCGAGCAGAGCCGGGCGGGAAGCGTCTTCGGCCTGTCGTGGCTGGTCGTCGGCGTACATGTAGCGGTTGATCTGCGTCCGTGCGAGCTGGGCAGCGAAGGGCGATGGACTCGCCGTGTCGCAGACGGTGACGCTGACGATGCCATCGCTGAGTTCGTCGAGCAGCCTGCGCAGTTCAGGCAGCTCGAACTCGTCTTCGAGGCAACTCCGCCAGGTTTCGATGAGGATGGGAAACGCAGGCTCATGCTTCAAGCGCCCCAGCAGGCGCTGGGATTGCAGGCGGTTGAGCCACAGCGGTTGGCGTTCTCCCGGCCGCCGTCGCGGCAGGAGCAGAGCCCGCCCGGCGCATTCACGGAAGCGGGCACCAAAGAATCCACTGCCGGTCAGGCGCCGCTCGAGCAGGGTGTCCACGTTGGCCGAAGTCACCAGGGCAAGGATTGCATGAGGATCCGTGTCGACTTCCAGCTGGATGACCAGGGCATCGTTGCCGGCATGGATCTCGGGATGATCGCCGAAGCGGTCGCTGAAGGCTGCTTCCAGGGCCAGTGCCCAGGGCCGGTTGACCCGTGCACCGGCCAGGGTGTGCAGCACCAGCTGGCCGGCGCTGCTCGGCGCTCCCCCGGGACCGGCGTGAATCCGTTCCGCCAGCAGGTGATGACGGTGGGGCAGCGCGGTGCCGGTGTGGCGTCGCTGTCGCAGCAGATGATCGCGCAGCAGGGTTCTGGCGCCTGCGTCCAGGGGCTCAAGCTCACTGCCGGGACCCAAGTTGCTGTCGGCTTCCTTCAGTGCGGATTCCCAGCCTTCGAGCATCTCTGCGAGCCGGGTCGACAGATGGCTGCCACGCTCCCGTTCCTCGGAGCGCCAGAAGGGCGGTGCGTGGCTGGCCTCCGGCGCTGGCAGGACGAAGACGTCGTTGTGGGTGACGCGCTGCACCCGCCACTGCTGAGAGCCCAGGCTGAAGGCCCGGCCGGGACCGTTCTCCCAGACGAATTCCTCGTCGAGTTCGCCGATGCGGACCTGGCTGTGGGCATGACGAAGCTGGAAGTAGCCGCGGTCGGGGATCATGCCGCCGCTGGCGTAGAAGGCCAGGGCGGCGCCGCGACCGGCGACGAGTTTCCCGCTGTCCGGATCGCGGTGAATGCGTGGCCGCAGTTCCCGTATCCGGCTGCCGGCGTGACGCCCCGTGAGCATGTCCACCACCGCGTCGAAGGCCGCACGCGGCAGCTGCCGATAGGGCATGGCGCGGCAGACCTGGGCGTAGAGATTGTCTGCCGACTCGGGTGCAGCCAGCAGGGAGGCGATGATGATCTGAGCGAGCACGTCCAGGCAGCCGGCGAGTGGCCGGATCGATTCTATATCGCCTTCGGCTGCGCAGTGCAGGGCCGCAGTGGCCTCCAGCAGGTCATGGGGGTGGGTGGGGTGCAGCACGGCCCGGGAGGTCTCGCCGACGCCGTGGCCGGCCCGGCCGATGCGCTGCAGCGTGCTGGTCACGGTCGGTGGACTCTGCACCAGGACGACCTCGTCGAGGCTGCCGATGTCGATGCCCATCTCCAGCGAGCTGGTGGCGACGATGGCCCGCAACCGTCCCTCTTTCAGCCGCTGTTCCACGGTCAGACGCAGCTCCCGGGCCAGGGAACCATGGTGGGCCCAGGCCAGGGTGCTGCCGGCATGGTCATTGATGCGGAACGCCAGTTTCTCGGCCAGCTGTCTGCTGTTGCAGAAGACCAGCGTGGAGCGGTTGCGCTCGCAGCCGGCGGCAATGGCGCGGGCGATCGGGGAGAGGGCATCGAGGCCGCCGTCCTCCGGCAGCCGATCCGCTTCCAGGGCCTCGATGCGCAGATCGAGACGGGGCCGCTCCCGGGCGCTGACCACGCGCACCGGTCGCGGATGGGCGGCCGGATCACCGTCGGCATTGGCGGCGTAGCCGCCGACCCAGTTCGCGATCACGTCCAGCGGACGCACTGTCGCAGACAGCGCCACGCGCTGATACTCACCCGCCAGATCCACCAGCCGCTCGGCGGCGGCCGCCAGCCACACGCCGCGGCGATTGCCGGCGATGGCGTGGACCTCGTCGGTGATCAGCGTTCTGACCCCGGTGAGCATGCTGCGGCCTGATTTGGAGGCCAGCAGCAGGTTCAGGCTTTCGGGTGTGGTGATCAGAATCTCCGGTGGCTGCCGCGTCATGCGCTGGCGTTCCTCGGCGGGGGTGTCACCGCTGCGGGTGGCCACCTGAAGTTCCGGGCAGGCCAGGCCGAGCTCAGCAAAGCGCTGCCGCAGCTGTGCCAGCGGCAGCAGCAGGTTACGGCGAATGTCGTTGTTCAGGGCTTTCAGCGGCGACACGTAGAGCACCCGGGTGGCGCCCGGCGGCCAGGCCCCCGTGAGCAGGCGGTCGAGGGCCCAGAGAAAGGCGCAGAGCGTCTTGCCGGAGCCGGTGGGAGCACTGGCCAGGACATGGGCACCGCTGGCAATCAGCGGCCAGACGTCGCGCTGGATGGGCGTGGGTTCGCCATGCTCGCGGTACATCCAGGCGGCGATTTCAGGATGAAAGACGGCCAGCGGATTCGGCTTCACGGACCCTGGTTGCTCACAGCAGATCGAATCCTGATGATACACGGCGCGTGGCGCGGCCATCCGGCCCGTCAGACAGGAGGGAGAGAGCATTGAAGCGGATCGAGGGAGCAGTGGTCATCACGGGTGGCGGTGCCGGCATCGGTCGGGAAGCGGCGCTGGCCTTCGCACAACGGGGGGCCTACGTGGTGCTGGCCGGGCGGACGCAGAGCCGTCTCAATGAGACGCTGGCCGCCGTGGAATCGGCCGGTGGCCGCGGCTGCGCAGTGGCTGCGGACTGTGCCACCGAGGCTGGCGCCGACGCGGTGCTGGCTGCGGCGGAGGCGGCGGGGCCGGTTGCGGTGCTGGTGAACAATGCCGGTGTCGGCTACAGCTTCGAGGCCACCCGCCCCGGATCCATGGCGGCCCTGGTGGAGACGACGCCTGAGAACTGGCACGAGGTCATGCGCATCAACCTCGATTCGGCCTACTACATGTGCCGGCGGGCCCTGCCGGGCATGATCGCGGCCGGTGGCGGCGCCATCGTTAATGTCTCCAGCGCCGGAGGAACCCAGGGCATGGCAGATGCTCACGCCTACGCCACTTCCAAAGCAGGGATGATCAACCTGACCCGCTCCCTGGCGCGGGCCTACGGCCCCAGCGGGATCCGTGCCAACGTCCTCGCACCGGGATTCGTCGCCACGGACATGGTGGCATCCGTACTGGAAAGCGA
Organism: Gammaproteobacteria bacterium; assembly: GCA_020832085.1. Classification (GTDB taxonomy): domain Bacteria; phylum Pseudomonadota; class Gammaproteobacteria; order Pseudomonadales; family Azotimanducaceae; genus SLTB01. The sequence goes on from JAFIFJ010000124.1 coordinate 16,064, forward strand.
AGCCAACCCCTTTGCTGACGACGCTTTGCGGTTCGCAGCCTGCCCGCTGGGACGGCCGGGGGAGCAGGAGGAAATGGCCGAAGCCATCGTCTTTCTCGCGTGCAACGGTTACGCCAACGGGGCCGTACTGGTGCTGGACGGCGGCTCCACCTGCTGAGTTCCAGCGGTCTCGGGACAGGAGGTGCGGAGTTCCTCGACCAGTTCGTCGAGTTCGACGAAACGTCCGCGTCTCGGTTCCGCACGCTCCAGCAGTCCGCAGAGTTCCGGCCGTTCCGCGGCGGCGGCGGCTTCGATGGCCAGAGCCAGGGCCGGGTCGCTGGCCGCGTTGGCCAAGTTGCGCTCGGCCATGACCCAGGCCCGTTCGGGATCGTCACCGGACCCTAGCCAGAACTCGGCGATGTGGTCGAGAAAGGCGAGGGGGTGCCTCGCCAACAGTTCCGCATAACCGCGCTCTGCGCGTTCCCGTACGGGCTTGGCCTCGTCGTCACGGCCGGCAGCCACGAGGAACTCGGCCAGCCTGGAGTCGACTTCGGGGTCCTCGGATTGGCCGGCGATGGCTTTGAGAAGATCGATGGCTTCGTCGATCTCTCCCAACTCCACCAGGGTCTCGGCCAGGTGTACCCGGGCAGTCACGTAGGCCGGCAGGTAGTCCACGGCCCGCCTGTAGTGGGTGGCGGCGCCAGCCGGATCACGGTCCACGTGCAGCTCGCCGCGCTGGAACTCGATCCAGGCGATCGCGAAGGGACTGATCTGATCCCAGAACTGCAGCGCTTCGAGATAGCTGGCTTCGGCCTCCTCGATGCGGCCGAGGGCATGCAGCGTGAACGCGAGCTGGGTCAGGCTGCCGAAGCCCGGATTCGATGCGGCCCGTCGCTCTGCCTCGGCCAGGACCGTCTCCGGAGCGCCCCGGGCCAGGGCCATGCGAATGCGCGCCCGGGCCGTGTCGTCGGCAAGGGCTGCGTGGCGGCGGCGGTCGGTCGCGACCCGGTCGGACGCGACCCGGTCGATCGCAACGTCGAGTGCATCGAGCAGGCGCTCGGCTTCGTCGAAGCGGTGCAGCCGCTCGAGGACGCGTGCCCGTTCGAGGCTGGCCAGAGGATCATCGGGGCGTGCGTCGAGCAGGCGCTCCGTGACGCTGAGTGCTTCGTCGTAGTCGCTGTAGGAACCGCGGAACTGGGCCCGTGTCAGGAGCTGGTCAAGCAGGCCGCGCACCGCTTCCGTGTCGTGGGGCTGGCGCTGGGCGATGATGCGGGCGCGATTGACCTGAAAATCGAGGTTGCGCAGGGCGATGTCGGGATGGGTGGTCCGATAGTGCCCCTCGCTGGAACTCTGTGCCTGCCCGAGCTGCGTGAGCAGCAGCAGGCAGGCACAAACAACGAGCGCGGCAGCTGTCGCCCTGCTCATTCCACGACGGGGGCGAGGAAGGGAAACAGGTCGATGGAATGGTTGGGGTTGTCGTCCCTGTCGATGCCGTCGGTGACCGGAATGCTGAGGTCATTGGAAAGAGCCGTATAGGACACGTCGATGGTGTCGTACAGCGGCGTCCGGCCACCACAGTCTCCCTCCAGTGCAGGGATCAATCCCGTTGCGGCCAATTCCACGGCGAAGTACTGGCTGCAGGCTCCAGAGTCCGCACGCAGATAGAGGCGGTCGTCGGTCAAGGCCCCGGCCAGGGCGTTGTAGCGGGCCGGCGTATCGAAATCCTCCAGGTCGACACCAGCGCCGGCAAGAATCTGGCTGCCGCAGTTGGCGTCGAGCCCGTCATAGATGGCGATGGCCGTGCGGATCTCCTCGAAGAACTGGTCCCAGTCCGCCCGGCCGGCGACGCTGTAGTCGTCCTTGCGGGAATTGTCCGCTCCCATGACCTGTGGGCCCAACGGCTGGATCAGGGCGGTGGTGATGGCAGCACGGCCTTGCCGATCGATCTGCGCCCCGATGGCCGGCGGATCCGGAAAGGCCGGGGGCGGTGCAGGCTGCGGGGTGGAGAGACCACTGCCGCTGCCGCAGCCGGCGAGAACCACGAAGATGGCCGCGAGGCCTGCAAAACTTTTGAGATTGCGCATGATGGGTCCTCCCCTCAGCCGCGCCGGTGGGTCGACGCCCAGACCGCGAGAATGTTGCCGGACCCGGTCAGCAGGGAGGCGTCGATCTGCAGCACCAGGGAGCCGGCTGTGAGTCCGGCAAAGTTGTCCACGGCTTCGCCGTTGTCCTGCAGGGCATTGATCAGCGCCATGGAGGTGGCCTCATCCAGAATGGGGCAGCCGGCGCCGTCGAAGTCCAGGTTGGGGGCGGCGTCGTTGACGATGTCCAGCGTGGCGCGAAAGCCTGAGGCGTTGAAGAAGAAGGGATCGTCCCGTTCGCCGGCAAAGGCCCGAACGCGCCCGCTGGCGCTCTCGAGTCCGACTTCGGAGCTGGCGTCGCCGGTCACGTAATCCTCGGTGCCCACCCAGCACTCGAGGGTCTGGTCGGCTTCGAACTCGCAGATGATCTGAACTTCGCTGCCCGACTCACCAAAGGCAGGTGAACTCTCCACGTGAATCACGTACTGCACCGCATCGGAAAACAGGGCTGCAGGTACGGTCAGCGCGAGGTTGACGCGGGTAGCATCTGAGGTGGTCCAGGCAAAGATGTCTGCGATATCGGCCGCAGGTTCATCGAGAATGTTGGGACTGTCGCGGTGGTCGGCCGCCTGGCCGAAAGTGCTCAGGCCAAACAGGAGCAGTGCGACGGTACGAAGTCCAGGCAGACGACGTCGACCGGCCATGATGGAATCTCCCCTTCCAGCGAGTAAGGAGCCTCCGAATCTGGCAGGCTCCGGGTTCCAGGTGCCTCTAACTGCATTCAGCTACAGCTTCTGCGGGCGTTCGGAATGTTGCCGCGCCTCTTTCCCCGCGTCCATTTTGAATTCACGCCAAGTCGCATACAAGCCCTGCAGCTGTCGTTGATGATACGCCGGAATCATGGAAGAACTGTGACGTTGGTCACTTTCGGACGCTGGCCGTTGCAGGGCCTTCGTTCAGGTTCACTCAAGGCCGAGGACCTGCTTGGCGATGACGTTCTTCTGGATCTCGTTCGTTCCCCCGTAGATGCTCTGAGCGCGCGTGAAGAAGTAGTCGGCCACGGCGGTGACGGGCCAGGAGGGGGCGAAGGCACCTGCGGCTCCTCCGTTCCAGTCTGCCCTGCTGCGGTCGCGCACGGCGCGCAGGCCCTGGTACCCGCTGGCTTCCAGCCACAGCTCGGTGATGGCCTGGGCGACTTCGGTGGAACGGACCTTGAGGATGGAGGATTCATTGCCCGGAGCGCCACCTGTGGCCACCGCCGCCAGAGTACGCAGGGTGGTGAACTCCAGGGTGGTCAGTTCGACGCTGACGCGGTCGTAGCGGCGACGGAAATCAGCATCCGCCCATAGCGGACCTTCGCCGCTTCCGGTTTCCCTGGCCACGTCTGCCAAGCGGCGCATCTGCTCCTTCTTGCCGGCGATGTGCGCGTAGCTGGTGCGTTCGTGGGTGAGCAGGTACTTGGCGTAGCTCCAGCCCTTGCCTTCCTCGCCGACCCGGTTGGACTGTGGCACGCGCACGTTGTCGAAGGTGACCGTGTTGAGGTGGTGGCCGCCGTCGATGGTGATGATGGGATCCACACACACGCCCGGTGAGGTCATGTCGATCATCAGGAAGGTGATGCCCTGCTGCTTGCGCTCCTCCCGGGATGTGCGCACCAGGCAGAAGATCCAGTCGGCATACTGGGCCTGACTGGTCCAGGTCTTGACGCCGTTGAGGATGTAGTCGTCGCCGTCGGCGTCCGCCCGGCATTCGAGACCCGCCAGATCGGAGCCGGCGCCGGGTTCCGAGTAGCCCTGGGCCCAGAAGGTGGTGGCGGAAAGAATCTCAGGCAGAAAGCGCTGCTTCTGTTCCTCGCTGCCGAAGGTGTAGAGCACGGGGGCCACGTAAATGACGCCCATGGGGACGATGGGCGGGGCGCCGGCGCGCTCGAGTTCTTCGTCGAAGAGGTACTTCTCGGTGACGTTCCAGCCCGTGCCGCCGTACTCCGGCGGCCAGTTTGCCGCCAGCCATCCGCGCTCGGACAGCGCGCGCTCGTTGCGCTGCAGATCCGCCTTGCCGAGCGCCTGCCCGCGGGCGCGTTTGGCGAGGATGTCCTGGGGATAGTCGGTGGCAAAGAAAGCCCTGACTTCCTCAGCGAAGGCGAGTTCGGCGTCGGTGTAGCGCAGATCCATGGTGGCTCCGGCAGTGGCATGGCTGACGGGATCATAGCAGCGGGGCAGGTGAAGGGGGGCAATCTGCCTGCTGGTGATGGTGCAGACGCAGAGGAGGGTGCAGAGAACGCAGGACAATGGACACCGGTGGCCGGCAAAGCGAATGCCGACAGCAGCATCACAGAACGGTGGCCAACCCCGCCTGCCTCAGTATGGCTCAGACCCGAAGGCCAGGGCTGGGCGCCACCGGCTGCACGTCACTCGATGACGGAGACGTTGGCAGCCTGGGGACCCTTCTGCCCCTCAGTGATGTTGAACTGGACTTTCTGGCCTTCCAGGAGCGTCCGTCGGCCGGTGCCGTTGATCGCGCTGAAGTGGACGAAGACGTCCTTCTGACCTTCCTGCTGGATGAAACCGAAGCCTTTCTCGTCGTTGAACCATTTCACGACGCCGGTTACGAGCTGATCCAAGGTGCGATACCTCTTGTTGCCCGGGTGCCAGACACCCGCTGTACATAGGACCTGCCCACCCGTGGGGCGGGCAGAGGTCCATATTACTCAATATCGCTTCCTGGCAAGTGACAGGCGACGAACGGTCATGCGCCGCGTAGCGGAACGATGGCGTGGCCTTCGATCGAAGCTGTCCGGATCGGCCCCTTGCGCTGCGCTGCGGGAACTCTCCCACAACTCGGGGACCGCTGAGGGCTCAGCGGTCCCCGGACGGTCAGAGCCGCTCGACGATGGTGACGTTGGCGAGACCGCCGCCTTCACACATGGTCTGCAGGCCCCACTTTTTGTCGTGGGTGGCCAGCGCGTGCACCAGGGTCGCCATGAGTTTGGTGCCCGAAGCGCCGAGGGGGTGACCGAGGGCAATGGCGCCACCGTGAACGTTCAGGCGGGCACGGTCAGCACCGGTTTCCTGCAGCCAGGCTGCCGGTACGGAGGCGAAGGCTTCGTTGACTTCGAACAGGTCGATGTCGTCTATGCTCATGCCGGCCTTGGCCAGGGCGCGGCGGGTACCTTCGATGGGTGCTTCGAGCATGATCACCGGGTCGCCACCGACCACCGTCAGATGGTGGATGCGAGCCAGGGGCTTGACGCCGAGAGCCTTGAGTCCGGCCTCGCTGACCACCATCACCGCAGACGCACCGTCGCAGATCTGTGACGAGGTGGCTGCAGTCAGACGACCGCCCTCCACCAGCAGTTTGACGCCGGAGATGCTTTCGATGCTGGCATCCATGCGAATGCCCTCATCGACGTCGTGAATGACCTTGGAGCCGTCCTCGAGGGTGACTTCCACCGGGGTGATCTCGTTCTTGAACCACCCGTTCTCCACGGCCTTCCGGGCCTTCAGGTGGCTTTCGAGGGCGAACTGGTCGAGGACTTCCCGATCGAGGTCGTACTTCTTCGCCATCATCTCGGCGCCGGTGAACTGGCTGAACTGCACCTTCGGATAGCGCGCACCCATGCCCTTGCCGTAGGGCAGCCCGTAGCCGGCCTCGTAGGCGGGCTTCACCGCAGCACCCATGGGCACGCGGGTCATCATCTCCACCCCGGCGGCAATCACGCAGTCCATGGTGCCGGACATCACGGCCTGTGCGGCGAAGTGCAGGGCCTGCTGGGAGGAGCCGCACTGACGATCCACCGAGGTGGCCGGAACGCTCTCGGGCAGGGAGGAGGACAGCACTGCGTTGCGGGCGATATTGGTGCTCTGTTCACCGGCCTGGCCGACGCAGCCCATGATCACGTCTTCGATCAGTGCCGGATCTGCGGAAGCGCGGGCGACCACGTCGTCGAGTACCCGGCCGGCGAGGTCGGCGGCGTGCCAGTCCTTGAGGCGACCACCGCGACGACCGCCGGCGGTCCGGCATGCGGCGACAATATAGGCTGCTTCGGCCATGTTTAATCCCTCTCTCATCAATGGTTTACCGACTTTTATCGATAATGGTTGGAATTTGTTAATTCATTTCGCTTAAAGTGCGGCTGGCGGATTATGCCCGCGGTCGAGGTCCATCGCCAGCGGCCTGGATTTCCTTGGCCTGTCAGTCACGGTGGTCCGGCCGGGGCACTGGGCGCAACGTAGATTCGGATGTCGCCATGACGGCAGACTCGCATCGGGTGTCGGGCTGGGCAGATTATCGATACGGGGCGCGGCAAGGAAGCCACAGCGGCGTATGCTGGTCGGGTAGCCCGGGGCACCCGGGCCATCGTCGTGGAGGAGGGGCGCATGTGCGGACGCTTCAACATGACCGCGGATCCTTTGACCCGGCTGTTCATGGCCATGGTGGGTCAGCCCTTCCCCGACCCGGACCGGTTCAACGTTGCGCCTACGGAGTTCGTGCCGGTGATCGCCGCCGAATCCGGGCAGACGCGGGTGGCACAGATGCGCTGGTGGCTGGTGCCCCACTGGGCCAAGGAGCCTTCGGCCCGCTACGCCATGTTCAATGCCCGGGCGGAGGGATTGACCCGATCCCGGGCGTTCCGGATGCCGTTTGCGCTGCAGCGGGTGGTGGTGCCGGTGTCGGGATTCTACGAGTGGTTGAGCGAGGACGGACGCAAGGTGCCGTACTACGTGGTGGCTGATGGCCAGGATGGTCTGCTGCTGGCAGGCCTTTGGGACCGCTGGTCTGGCGGTCGGGAACCCCTGGAAAGTTTCACCCTGGTGACCACCGAAGCTCATCCACAGCTGCAATGGCTGCATCATCGGCAGCCGGTGATGCTCGACGAGCAGGGAGCGGAGCGCTGGCTGAGGGCCGACGCGGCGGAAGCGGAGCTGCTCGATCTCTGTGCTCCGGGCCTGCCGATTCCACTGGCGGTGGCGGCGGTGGACACGAAGGTGAACAACGCCCGCTTCAAGGAATCCGCCTGTCTGGAAGCCACCGGCCCGGTGCGGCACATCAAACCTTTCAGTTCTGGCTGCCCCAGCCCTCTTTGATCATGACGGGTTTGCCGGCCTCGGAGGTTTCCTTGTCGTGTTCCTTCTTGGCGTGCATCAGCTTCGGCATGTACTCGTCGAGTTCTTCCAGGGTCCAGGCCCGTTCTTGCTGGAAGGAGGCGATGAGGGCCGGCTGCTGCATGATCCCCACCAGACCATGAGCGGCGTGGAAGATCTGATTGGTGATATGCCCGGCCGCCTCGGAGGCGAGCCAGGTCACCACGGGAGCGATGTGGTGGGGGCCGCTGTCGATGAGGTCCTGGTCACTGACGGTTTCACCACGGCGTTCGCGCAGGGGAATGGTCATGCGGGTCAGGGCGGCGGGGGAGATGGTATTGACGGTGCAGCCGTACTTGGCGAGTTCCAGCGCCAGGACCCTGGAAAAGCCGGCGATGCCGGCCTTGGCTGCACCATAGTTGGCCTGGCCGAAGTTGCCGAACAGGCCGGAAACCGATGAGAAGTTGATGATCCGGCAGTGGCTGCGGCCCTGGTCGCGGATGTAGCGGACGAAGGGCCGGCTGCAGCAGTAGTGGCCCTTGAGATGTACGCGGATGACGGCGTCCCAGTCCTCCTCCTCCATGTTGAACAGGGTTCGGTCCCGCAGGATGCCGGCATTGTTCACGAGGATGTCGAGACCGCCGAAGTGTTCGACGGCGGTGTTGAGCAGGCTCTGGCCGCCGGCGACGGTGGCGATGTCTTCCCGATGGGCGATGGCCTCGCCGCCGTGTTTGATGATCTCCGCGGTGACTTCGTCCGCGATACCGCTGGCGCCTGCGCCGTCCGTGGCGCCGCCGAGGTCGTTCACCACCACCTTGGCGCCCTCGCGGGCAAACATGATGGCCACCTCCCGCCCGATGCCGCGACCGGCACCGGTGATGGCCGCGACCTTGCCTTCGAGAACTCCCATGATCTCTCCTCCCTTCGTTGCTTCCCCTTCGCGCATGGCGAAAGGATCGATCTCGCTGCGCCCTCTGCAGTGTTTCAGCGTGGCCCGGAAATGAAAAGGGCCGGTCACCCTGCGGTGACCGGCCCCCCCTTTCCGACGTCGCTGCTGGTCAGGCGGACTGCTTGCCCAGGCCCAGCGGGTTACCGTACTGATGATCCACCGGCACCTGGGGATCGGCATCCGGGTACTTGCCGAGTTCCATCCGCGCGATGGTCCGGCGATGCACCTCATCCGGGCCGTCGGCGAGACGCAGGGTGCGCTGGCCCGCAAACATCTTCGCCAGCGGGAACACCTGGGACACGCCAGCGCCGCCATGGATCTGGATGGCGTCGTCGATCACCTTCAGGGCGATGTTCGGCACCGCCACCTTGATCTGGGCGATCTCGGAGCGGGCCACCTTGTTACCGACAGTGTCCATCATCCAGGCCGCCTTCAGCGTCAGCAGGCGGGCCATTTCGATGTTGATGCGGGCATCGGCGATCTTGTCGTAGTTGCCGCCGAGATCGACGAGGCGCTTGCCGAAGGCCTCCTTGGACAGGCCGCGCCGGCACATCAGTTCCAGCGCACGTTCGGCGACGCCGATGGAGCGCATGCAGTGGTGAATCCGTCCTGGTCCGAGGCGGCCCTGGGCGATCTCGAAGCCCCGGCCGGAGCCTAAGATCATGTTCTCCTTGGGAACCCGGACGTTGGTGAAGCGGACGTGACCGTGGCCATGGGGCGCATCGTCGTAGCCGAAGACGTGCTGCATCTTCAGGATCTCGATGCCAGGGGTGTCCCGGGGCACGAGAATCTGGGACTGCCGGGAGTGCTTGGGTGCATCCGGCTCGGTGACGCACATGACGATGAGGATCTTGCAGCGCGGGTCGCCGATGCCGGAGGACCACCACTTCTCGCCGTTGAGCACCCACTCGTCGCCCTCGAGTTTGGCTTCCATGCTGATCTGGGTGGCGTCGGAGGACGCGGCGTAGGGTTCGGTCATGCAGAAGGCGGAGCGCATCCGGCCTTCGAGCAGAGGTTCGAGCCACTGCTTCTTCTGCTCCTCGGTGCCGTAGCGCTCGATGACCTCCATGTTGCCGGTGTCAGGCGCGGCACAGTTGAACACCTCCGAAGACAGCGGGTACTTGCCCATCTGCTCGGCGATGTGGGCGTAGTCGACGTTGGTGAGGCCGGCGCCGCGCTCGGAGTGGGGCAGGAAGAAGTTCCACAGACCCTTGGCCCGGGCCTTTTCCTTCATCTCTTCCATGACGGCGGTCTCGGTCCAGCGGCCGCCGGCCTCCACCTGCTCGGCGAAGACTTTCTCATTCGGGACGACATGCTCTTCGATGAACGCCATGACGTCGTTCAGGAGCGGTTTGACCCGCTCGGATACTGACAGGTCCATGATCTCTCGACCCCCTGGTTGGCTGAATGAAAAGTGGCCCGGCCCGATGGCCCGGACACCCGATGGGCAATGGATGGCGATCGAGTCTAATACACCCGCTTCAATGGAAGCGAACGGCCGCAAGGCGCGGCTGCATCGACTGCCCTGGCTTTCCCCGCTCCCGGCCTCGGCGTTACCCTCCAGGGTCACGGTTTCCAGGACGGCATCTGATGACTGACAGCCTGCATGGGGAGCGCACCACGGCGCTCATCGATGGACTCTGGTCCGAAGGCATCCGGCGCATGACGCTGCTCATGCGCCACTCGGCGCGGGAGTACGCGCCGGGCAAGCACGATCTCGCCAATCCGCTGACGGAGGAGGGTCGGCGCCTGGCCCATCTCTTCGGCACCCGACTGCGCCCGGAACTGGCGCTGCGGGCCTATGCCAGCCCGGTGGCGCGCTGCGAGGATACCGCTGAGCTGATCCACGCTGCCCACCGGGAGCGGGGCGGCCGGGGGCGGGGCGGGGCCCGGCCGGTGGAAGGGCTCGGGGTGTTCTACGTCCTCGACCAGATGAAGATGTTCAAGGCCATGAGCACCTCCACCGAGGGCATGGGCAGCTTCGTCCGGGCCTGGCTCGACGGTCGGGTGCCGGAGGACATCATGCTGCCGGCGGAGCTTGCGGCCCGCAGCCTGCTGAAAATGCTGACGGCCCGTCTCGCCACCCAGGAGGCCTCCCCCGCGCTGGACATCTGCGTCAGCCACGATCTGACCCTGTATCTCATGCGTGAGGTCTGTCTGGGCTTGAGCCGTGAGCAGCACGGCGACGTGCTCTACCTGGACGGCATGGTGGTCTTCGAGCGCGATGGGGATTGGTGGGCAGCCACCCATGATCAGGCAGCGAAGTCGGTGGGGGCTCTTCTGGGCGTTGCCGCAGCCATCGATGCGCGGATGGGGTGAGCACAGGGCCCGCCCGGCGGTTCCAATTCGCTATCGAAATCGATTCCGATCCCGAACGTGCAGCCGAACCGTCAAAGCGCCACGCTGTCGATGACCTGGCCGTCCTGTACCAGCAGGGCGCTGTTGGCTTCGATCATGCGCCAGCCGGGTTCCGTCGACAGCGGTTCCGAGGCCACCAGCAGGGTGCCGCCGCCCTCACCGGGTTCGAGCATGCGGCACAGACCGTCCTCGCAGACGAAGCGTCGGCCCTCGTTGAGATACAGGCTCTCGGCACGGTCCGGTTCGTCGTCGGTGTAGCGGCAGACCACCGCCGAGTCGCCGTCGGTGAGCACCGCATTGAGGTAGGTGAACTCGTGGGGCGCCAGGCTGGCGGTCAGCTCCCGAACCGTGTCCAGAGCGATGCGCAGCGCGTCGAGCAGCACGATGGGACTCGGGTCGTCGTCCTGCTCCGCCAGGGCGTCCTGGATCAGGGCCATGAAGTGTTCGGAATCCGTACGTCCCTCGATGCCGTCGAATGCGCTGTCCGAAAGACGGGCCAGCAGGGGTCTGCGGATCAGGTCGAAGCCACCGATGTCGCCGTTGTGCATGAAGACCAGCCGGCCGCGCCGGAAGGGATGACAGTTGCTCTCGCTCACGGTGCCACAGGTCGCCGCGCGGACATGGGCGAGGATGCAGGAACTGCTCACCACCCGGGCCAGCTCCAGCAGGTTGCGATTGCTCCAGGCCGGCGAGACGCTGCGGAAGAGGGCCGGCTGGTGACTGTCCTCTGCGAACCAGGCCACACCGAATCCGTCGCCGTTCAAGGGTTCTTCCCGTTCCCGGGCTCCGAAGCTCTGATTGATCAGGGAGTGATCGGGCTCGGTGAGCAGCTCGCTGAGCCGAATGGGACTGCCCTGGTAGAACACGAACCTGCACATGGAAGTGGACCCGCGCCATGAAGGGTGTGCGGATCATAGGGCCACCGGGGCACTGCCGTCATGGCCCTCGTGGGGGCTGGCCCCTCACCGGCGGCCACGGGCATCATGGTGCGCCTTTCAACTGCCGTGCCCGCGAGGAGAGACCATGACCGATGCCGAGCTGTTCCGCCCGAGAAGTCTGCCTGACGGCAGTTACGAGACCTTTCTGGTCGAAAAACGCGGGCCGGTGGATTGGGTGACGCTGAATCGTCCCGAGTCGCTCAATGCCATGAGCCGGACCATGATGCTGGAACTGCAGCACTACTTCGGCGAGCTCTACACGGATCACAGCGTGCGCATCGTGGTCCTGCGCGGCGCTGGGCGGGCTTTCTGTGCCGGCCTCGATCTCAAGCAGGAGCGGGCGGAAGGCGAGGCCGGGCCCGTGGCCGGTCTGCGGGTACAGCGTCGCGTGTCCGAAATCGTCATGCGCATGCGACGGGCGCCGCAGCCCATCATTTCCCTGGTCCACGGGGCCGCCAGCGGTGGCGGCTTCGCTCTCGCGCTGGCCTCGGACATCCGCATCGCCGGACCCAAGGCGCGGATGAATGCAGCGTTCATCCGCATTGGTCTCACGGCCTGTGACGTTGGCGTCTCCTACTTCCTGCCCCGACTCGTCGGGTCGTCCCTGGCTTCGGAACTGCTGCTCACCGGCGACTTCATCGACGCCGACCGTGCTCTGCGCTTGGGGCTGGTCTCCGATGTGGTGGAGGAGGATCAGCTGGAGGCCCGCGCCCAGCGCAGCATCGACATGATCCTGGCCAATTCGCCGGTGGGGGTGCGCCTGACCAAGGAGGCGCTGAACATGAACATCGATGCCGGCAGCCTCGAGGCCGCCATTGCCATGGAGGATCGTCAGCAGATCCTCTGCGCCCAGACCGCCGACATGCGTGAGGGGATCGGCGCCTTTCTGCAGAAGCGGCCACCCGAATACAAGGATGGCTGACGCCGCCTCATCACGATCTGAAGGAGAGATTCCATGTCCGAACCGATTCTGGTCGAGAACCACGGCCATGTCCGCGTTATTCAGCTCAATCGTCCGCAGAAGAAGAACGCCCTCAACGAGGCTCTGGCCTGGGGCATCGTCACCGCCATCGAGGAGGCCGCCAACGACGACGACGTCTGGGTGATCGGCATTACCGGCAGTGGCGATGCCTTCTGCGCCGGACTCGATCTGTCCGACCGCGGCGAGCCCGCCACACCCCTGGGTCCGGTGAGCCAACACCTGGATGACGTGCATTGGGTCGGCCGATTCCTGCTGGGCATGCGCGACTGGTGCGACAAGCCGGTGGTGGCGGGGGTCAACGGCGTGGCTGTGGGCGCCGGTCTGGGATTGGCCATGGCTGCGGACATCAGGCTCATGTCCCGCGCCGCTCGGCTCATGGCCGGCTACACCCGCATCGGCGGGTCCCCGGATGGCGGGCTGACCTGGACCTTGCCGCTGGCCATGGGCTACGAGCCGGCCATGCGCTTCATGCTGGAGAACCGCAGCGTGGATGCCGATGAAGCCCTGCGTCTGGGCATGGTCGGTGAGGTCTGTGACGAGGAAGCCTTCGGCGAACGCTTCGTGGCCTACTTAGGCCAGCTGGCGAGCTGGTCACCGTTCTCCACCCGTATGACCAAGCGCGGCATGCACAAGGCGGTGCGCGCCATCGACCTCGAAGCCCAGATGCGTCTGGAGTTGGCCAACATCGCCCGCTGCTTCAGCACCGAAGACGCCAAGGAAGCCCGCAAGGCCTTCTTCGAGAAGCGCATACCTCAGTTCAAGGGGCGCTGAGTTGCTGCTGTGGGAGTTCGCCAAGAACTTTCGTTCACGCTGTCGCGGAAGAAACTTGCGATGCGCTGACTGTGGGCGCATTTCATCTGGAATGAAATGCGTCGCACGAAGTGCGCCGCGAAGCGGGGCGCGCCATGGATGGCG
>JAFIFJ010000129.1 GCA_020832085.1 Gammaproteobacteria bacterium
GCGCGCGGCGCACAGCGGCGGGGGGAGCATGAGGAGTAGGCATTTGGTTGCTTCGCACTTCACATAAACTATATATGTCGCACGAAGCTTACATTTTTTTCAGATTTCGACCAAGGGCAGCCTGGAGTCCCGGCCCCCGGAGATCAACGCCGCAGCATCTCCTGGTTAACCCGCACCGAACGGGTCGCCAGGTAGACCTCGACGAGAAACAGGAGCAGACCGAAGATCAGCAGCGCCATCGCGAGAATGAACAACAGCGGAATGACGAAGATGGGCGCGCCGCCGGCAAGGTCCTCGAGGAAGAGCGCGCCGACCAGCACACAGACGAACAGCGCCGCCATGGTGCAGAAACTGATGGCCCAGTGGGCGATGGCCATGCGCCGGTCGAGACTGCGCAGCTCATTGCGGCGGCGTCCCAGCGCAATCTCCGACGGATCCTGGTCATCGAGCCAGGCCTGCTCGACGACCCGCGCCCGGTCGACGATGCGACCGAGGCGCAGCGACAGTACATTGAGCAGGCTGCCGACCCCCACCAGCAGAAAGGCGGGGGCGAGCGCGAGTTCGATGATGTGCGAGACGTCTTCGATGCTGTTACCCATAACCAACGGAGCGGTGCCGCCCCTGAACGAGTCGCGAGCATAGCGCCACCGCCGACGCCGTGGAACTGCGCATCGTCACTGGGGTTGCCAGAGATACCCTCTGCGGGGGTCAGTCTAGGGGCTACCAATGCAACCCACTGACCCGAAACAGAATCATGCTGGCCTCACCCTGATCGGCCTCTGCTAAAGCAAGCGGGTTCCGAGGGGCACGGGATGATCCGGAACACAAAGCGCGACCTCGCCGTGTTCGTTGTGGAATCCGGTGACCAGGCACTCTGACATCAGCGGACCCACCTGCTTCCTGGGGAAATTGACGACGGCCACCACCAGTTTGCCGATGAGATCGTCCGGTTTGTACAGCGCCGTCAGCTGCGCACTGGACTTCTTGACACCAAGGTCTTCGCCGAAGTCCACGTGGAGGACGTAGGCAGGCTTCCGCGCCTCAGGAAACTCGGCCACATCCACGATGCGACCGACGCGAAGCTCGACTCTGAGGAAGTCGTCAAACGAGATGGTGTCCATGGGTGCCCTGCGGGGTCAGACTAGCGCGAAATGACACAACCGTTTGATCCTAAAGACGTTCTCTCGCCAGAACGCCCGCTCGTTGCGCTTAGCGCCGCCTTTTCGGCCGCGAAAACGACCCTCTAAGAGAAATCGTCGGACCGGAAGGGCGTTGACGCGGCTTAGAGGTGCGTTTTGGGCACCCAAAGCGGCCTTCTAAGGTCAGTCTCAGGGCCAAACGAGCTGAGAATTTAATAACAATCAGCAAGTTAAATCGAATCACCCTAGTCTGACCCCGAGGTGAATCGCTAGTACTACATCAAGGCGTCAGTTTGTCCTACGATTGCGATACGAGCACGGATTGCCAGCGCAAGAAAAACAGTTGTACAGGCAGATGGCGCGCAGGTTGCGCGCGAAATGCGCGTCATCTTCTTTCGGTTTCTCTCAATGGAGTGAGAACTATGAAGATGAAATCCGCTCTGACTCTCACGCTTCTGATCATTCCCGGAATCTTTGGGACAATCCCGGCGATGGCTACGCCGCTCACTTGGACCCTGCAAAACTTCAGTTTTACAGACGGAGGCATCGCGACTGGCTCGTTTACCTACGACGCCATCAACAACATCTACACTGACATCCTGATTACCACTTCCGGCGGTGGGATTGGAGGGAGTACCTATCTCGCAAACCCCAGCGGAAATTGCTGCTCCCCCTCTACTTTGCTGGTCGCGACAACGACCGAGCAGATTCAACCGGGCGATCAGGTACTTACTATGACCTTCGCAGGCCAACCTCTGACGAACGAGCCAGGGGTTGTGCCGCTGTTGACTTTCGCCGAAGGCACCTGCCTGACCTTGACTGAAACCGACCGCGGCAATAGCTGCAGCCAAGTGCTGGTCCAGCGCCTTGGTCTTGCTGCTCAAGCATCCGTATTCTCAGAGGCTGTGGCAGTCCCGGCACCTGCGACGCTTCCGTTACTTCTATACGGACTGTTGGCCTTGCGTTTCCTCAGGGTGCTAAGGCCAACCTGCGGGGTCAGACTAGCGCGAAATGACACAACCGTTTGATCCTAAAGACGTTCTCTCGCCAGAACGCCCGCCCGTTGCGCTTAGCGCCGCCTTTTCGGCCGCGAAAACGACCCTCTAAGCGAAACGCTCGGACCGGAAGGGCGTTGGCGGAGCTTAAAGGTGCGTTTTGGCCATCGAAAGCGGCCTTCTAAGGCCAGTTTCAGCGCGGAACGAGAAATCAATTTTATAAAAATCAGTAATTTATATCGATTCGCCCTAGTCTGACCCCGATCAGGGGACTTGCACGAGGGCGTGGGGGGTGAGGTCGAGCCAGGCGAAGATGTCGGTGCCGCCGGCATCGAGGAAGCGGCCGAGGTCCGGCAGGGTGGTGCGGCGGATGGCGCAGAGCCAGGGCTGCACTCGCTCGCCATCGGTGGGAATGGCCAGCCGCATGGGGGGCTGACTGCGCAGAGTCCGCAGCAGGTCGGCCAGCACTTCTTCCGGTGCCTCCGGCAGACCGGCGGGCATGAACAGCAGCCAGGGGGTCGACGAGGCCAGCATGCCGGATTCGACGCAGGCCAAGGGGCTCGGCTCCCGCCCTCGCTGCGGCACCACCACGCGGCCGAATCCGCGGCAGGCAGCGGGATCGCCCGTGGTTGCGACGATGACGGTGCCGCAGCGGCGCTTCAGATAGGCGCTGGTACGCGCCAGTTCGGGTGCCCAATCCACCGCTGCGGACACGTCGTCAGCACCGGATCGGCCGTCATCGAGCGCCAGGATCAGCGCCGTTACGGATTGGGGATGGGGAAGCCAGGGGTCCATCGCGGCATGGTGCCAGGGTGGTCGCGCAAACGCAGTAACGCATTGCCCATGACCGCGATTCTCCTGTTAATCTTCATGGTTTAAACCACGAGGAGAGAGACTGCCATGGCCGTCGTCGAATTCGAGAAGCGGGGCCATGTGGCCCTGGTCACGCTGAACCGCCCGGAAGCGCGCAACTCCATCAACCCTGAGGTCGGGGCGCGGCTGGCCGAAGCCTGGGAGCAGGTTCGGGACGACGACGAGGTTCGCGTCGCCGTGGTCACCGGCACCGGCAGTGCGTTCTGTGCTGGTGCGGATTTGGGCCAGCTCATTCCGCTGGTGTCCGGCGCCCGCAAGCCCGAGAACGAGTGGGACGAGAAGGTGCTGAAGAATCCGGCGCTGACCTCCGCCGCCCTGCTGCGCAATTTCGACACCGAGAAGCCCGTGATCGCCGCCATCAACGGCCACGCCATCGCCGGCGGCATGGAGATGGTGCAGGGCACGGACATCCGCGTCGCCTGTCCGGAAGCGAAGTTCGGCGTGCAGGAAGTGAAGTGGGCGATCTTCCCCGCCGGCGGCTCGACGGTACGCCTGCCGGTGCAGATGCCCCACGCCAAGGCCATGGAGCTGCTGCTCACCGGCGACCTCATCAGCGCCGAAGAGGCCCTGGCGCTGGGCTTCCTCAACTACGTGGTGCCCGCCGACGAAGTGCTGGCCAAGGCCATGGGCATCGCCGAGAAGATCGCCGCCAACGGCCCCATCGCGGTGAAGGCCATCCGCAAATCGGCCCGTGCCTGCCTCGGCCTGCCGGAACAGGAGGCGCTGAAGCTCGAGAGCAAGATTTCCGGACCGGTGTTCCAGACCGAGGATGCCCGGGAAGGACCGCGGGCGTTCATGGAAAAGCGTCAGCCCGCCTACAAGGGCCGCTGAACTCATCCTGTCCCGGCCCTCAGGGTTCGGGACAGGGCGGCGGGTGCCTATCCGGGGGCATCCGCCGCGGCGTATGCTTGAACCATGATGACGCCAAACAGCTGTACACGTGGCCTGATGACCGCGTTCGTCCTGGCCACCGCCCTCGCCACCAGCCCGGCAGTCTGGTCTGCCGATGCAGCCAGCTGGTGGCGCAACCTGAGCTGGTTCGAAGGGCAATGGGCCGGGCAGGAACGCGGCCTGGCCGGCGAAGGCCAGGGCCGCCGCTGCTATGGGCCGATCCTGGACAATCGCTTTCTCTTCATGCGCGCCGAGAGCCAACTGCGGCCGCAGGTGCGCAGCTCCGAGCGCGAGCACCACGCCCAATGGCAGATCTTCAGTCGCGATCACGATGATCAGCGCATCCTGCTGCGGCGCTTCGGCTCGGGCGGTCAGGTGGTGACCTTCGTTCTCGACACCGAAGCGAGTCGTTCGGACCGCTTCGTATTCGACAGTGCCGCCTTCGATCAGGCGCCGCAGACGGCACAGGGCCGACTGACGCTGTTCGTGGGGCGCGACAACAGCTTCCGGGAACGCCTGGAACTCGGGGCCAATGCCGATGCGCTGGAACAGGTGATGGAAGGGCGCTGGCGTCGCATCGACGCTTCCACCGAGGGCTGCGCCCCCGCCGCCCTCGATTTCTGATCCGGATGTCTGCAATGGTTCCGCTCTACGCCGCCCACTCCATCATCGATGCCCATCTGCTCAAGGGTCTGCTGGCCCAGGGTGGCATCGAGGCCCATATTCTCGGGGAGTTCCTGCAGGGTGCCGTGGGCGAACTGCCACCCACCGGCTTCATCCAGGTGCTCGTCGACGAAGCGGATTTGCCGGCGGCCCTGGAAACGCTCGAGGCCTTCGAGGCCAATCAGAACAGCAGCGTACGCTCGTTCTAAACTACTTCAGAGCTGCCCTTCGAGCGGCAGATAGCCGAGCAGGCGCGACAGCAGACGCCGTCCCCATCCCGCCTCGGGCTCGTGCTTGCGCCCCGCGCCTTCCCAATAGAGCCGCTTGCCGTCCAGACCCAGACGCCAGGCGTTGACCGGCAGGATGGCGTCTTCGAAGCAGGTGCGGATTTCGGCTGCCAGAGGCGCGCTGCTGATGGCGACGCCGAGTTCCAGATTGAGACCGTGGGAACGCGGATCGAGGTTGGCGGACCCGATCAATACCAGATGGTCATCGACCATGAGCGTCTTGGCGTGCAGGCTGGCGCGCAGATGGGCACCGCGAATGAAGCGCCGCAGACGCTTGCCCCAGAACCCGGTGGGCCGGTACTCGTAGAGTTCCACCCCGAGTTCGAGCAGGCGGCGGCGATAGCGCCGGTAGCCCCCATGCACGGCTACCACGTCGGTCGCGGCCAGGGAATTGGTGAGGATGCGCACCCGCAGACCGCGATCGCGCAGCGCCTGCATCACGGCCATGCCCTCCTCCCGCGGCACCAGGTAGGGCGTCATGATCATGATCTCGCGCTCGGCACTGGTCACCAGGGCCTGCAGAGCCTTGTCGAAGTAGCCCTCGACCTCGGTGCCGTCGGCTTCCACCTTGGCAGGGAGGTCGGCGAAGAGTCGGCCTTTGCCAGGCAGATCCGGCCATTCGCCGGAGCGCAGGCGCCCCAGCAGCTCCTGGGTCTCGGTATCGTCCGCCATGGCCTGCTGCGCCGGTTTGTGCCGAGGCGGGCGCGCCAGCCGTTCCCGGGTCCGACGGGCCGCCTCCAGCGGCGCCCGGCGTCCTCGAACCTCGGCCAGGGGCTTGGCCCAGGGACTGTGCCAATGCAGGTCGAAACTCTCGCCCACCTCTCGCGCCAGGTCGCCACGGATCAGCACGTCGATGTCGGCGAAGGCCAGTTCCGCCTCCGGCGCGAAGTATTCGTCGCCCACATTGCGGCCACCGAGCACCGCCAGAGTGTCGTCGGCGATCAGGGCCTTGGCATGCATGCGGCGATTGATCCGCCCAGGATCACGCAGCAGGGACAGGGGCCGCAGCAGGCCCCGCCACGGCAGGGGATTGAACAGGCGCACGTCGAAGCCGGGGTGGGCGTCCATGCGCCCGAAGGCGGACTCCCGCCCGGAGGCATCGAGATCATCGAGCAGCAGACGCACCCGGACGCCCCGCTGCGCCGCCGCCACCAGCGCATCGGCGAGCACGCGGCCGCTGTCGTCGTCGCGGAAGATGTAGCACTGCAGATCGAGGCGATGGCGCGCACTGGCGCAAAGCTCCAGGCGCACGGCCAGCGCCGTGGCATTGTGATCGAGGCGCGCGAACCGGGCGGGAATGTCGAGACCATGTTCCGCGCCGGCGGCGCACAGGGTATCCGGGTCGGCCATTCCGCTCCACGCATCGTCCCCGCAGCAGGTGCCAGTCTATGCGCGAAGCGTGCCCTCGTCTGCCTGCTGCGCCCATGTGCGATAGGTTGGGAGTGCATCGCCCGCGCGGCGGGCTCCCACGGGGGTACCAGCGTGGAACCGTTCGCGCAAGCCGTGGAGCAGCTCGCGCCAGCGAAAGTTGGTGCAGTTCCCTGGGGCGGAGTGGGCCGGTGGGCCTGCCGTGCATCCAATGTTCATGCGGGTGTTACCGGAGCGTCATCGTTCCGGCACGGAATCGTGACCTGCCGGCGCCATGATCGGCCTGCGCCCACCTGACCGGACCCGTCCATCATGAGCACCGCCGCGTTGATGCCCACCCGCACTGCCAGCCGAGTGGCCTGCCTGCAAGAACTCGAGAATGCCGACCGCCGCGGTCGGCTGGCCTGTTCCGGGCCGCTTCGGGTCACCGAAGTCACGGCCGCCGACGCACCCGCAGTGATGGCCGAACTTGCAAGACTGCGGGAGGAACCCTGCCGCGGTGTGGAAGCGGGAAGCGGTCTCGACGCGGAACCCGACACCGGCTACCGACAGCTGCTGCTGTGGGATGCCCAGGCGGGCCGCATCGCCGGTGGCTTCCGGCTCGGAGCGGTGGACGAGCTGATGCATTCCGGCGGCGTGCAGGCGCTGTACTCCCACAGCCTGTTCGACTTCGATGAAGCCTTCATCGCGGGTCTGCAGCCGACAGTGGAACTCGCCCGCTCTTACATCCATCCGGACTATCAGCGTCATCCTGCCACCCTGTGCCTGCTCTGGAAGGCCATCGGCGCCTGGCTGCTGCGCCACCCGGGATACCGGCACCTGATCGGCACCGTGACCCTTTCACCACGGTACAGCCCCAAGGCCCGGAACCTGATGCTGGCCTGGCTGGCCGCCCATGCACCGGATGGGAAAGACTTGGTGGGAGTCCGCGGCCGGCACCCACAGCATCTGGCAGGCGCAAGGGACTTCGACGACCTCGTGCGGGTGCTGCCCGAGGTCGAGGATCTCGATCAGGCCATCAGGAACTTCGAGGGCGGCAAACGCGGCGCACCCGTGCTGATGCGTCAGTACCTGAGTCTCGGCGCACGCGCCTTGGCCATTTCCGTGGATCCTGCACCCGGCGGCGCCACGCATTGCCTGCTGCATCTGGATCTCACCGTGATGCCGGACCTCCTGCAGGCTCGCCACACGGGCCCCACCGATGGGAGGGCCTGGCTCGCGCGCGAAAGGCCCCTGCTGCAGCGCGCCAGCTGAAGTGGATCAGGCGGCCAGGGTCCGGATCTTCTGCACCATGGAGCGCAGGCCGTTACCGCGGGTGGGGGAGATGTGCTTGAGCAGGTCGAGGCGCTCGAAGTAGGCCTCCATGTCGAA
>JAFIFJ010000130.1 GCA_020832085.1 Gammaproteobacteria bacterium
TGGTGATGACTCCCGTCAAGCTTGCCCGTCGGTATAGGGCAGCAGGGCCAGAAAGCGCGCCCGCTTGATCGCCCGGGAGAGCTGGCGCTGATAGCGTGCGTTGGTGCCGGTGATCCGGCTCGGCACGATCTTGCCGGTCTCGGTGACGTACTGCTTGAGCGTCTCAATGTCTTTGTAGTCGATCTGCTTCACGCCATCGGCGGTGAAGCGGCAGAACTTACGACGTCGGAAGAAACGGGCCATGGTGCTTACTCCTCGTCCTCGTCATCATCAGTGCCATCGTGGCCGCGACGGCTGTCGCCACGGTCATCGTCCCCACGGCGATCGACACGATCGTCGTCACCGCGGCGCTCACCGCGATCACGGTCCCGGCCTTCACGCTCGGGCTTGACCATGGGCGAAGGCTCGGTGACGGCTTCGTCCACGTTCAGGATCATGTTGCGGATGATGGCGTCGTTGAAACGGAAGACGTTCTCGATTTCCTCGATCGCTTCCTTGTTGCATTCCACGTTCATGAGAACGTAGTGCGCCTTGTGGATCTTGTTGATCGGGTAGGCGAGCTGACGGCGACCCCAGTCTTCGAGGCGATGGATCTGGCCCTGGCCCTCTTCGATGATGGCCTTGTAGCGCTCGACCATCGAAGGCACCTGTTCGCTCTGGTCCGGATGGACCAGGAACACGATTTCGTAATGTCGCATGTGTACCCCTTATGGATGGAAGCCACCGCCGCGACTGGCGTGCAGCAAGGAGTGAAACGGCCAGCTTGCCGCCGGCCGAAGGGACGCGGATTCTACGGGAGCGGTGCTGGCGAGGCAAGGGCTGCTGTGGGAGCTGACGAAGGCGCAGCCGCAGTCGGCGATTCCGTCCGCGCTGAGGCGGAAGCCACCAGGCTGCGAGCTTGCGGGCGGCGACGCCGCCGTCAGCCGGTCTGCCGCTGGCGGACAGCTTCGAACAGGGCGATGCCGGCAGCTACAGAGACATTGAGACTTTCGGCTTCGCCGCTCATGGGCAGTCGGGCCACCGCATCGCAGTGATCGAGGGTCAACCGGCGCAGCCCGGAGTCTTCGGCGCCGAGCAGCAGGGCACAGCCCTGGCTCAGATCCAGCGACCACAGCATGGTCTCGCCTTCGCCCGCGAGGCCCACGCGCGCAATGCCGCGCTGTTCGAGCCAGCGCAGGGTTCGGGCGAGATTGGCCACCACGATCAGCGGCAGCCGTTCAGCGGCACCGCTGGCCACTTTGCGCGCTGCCGGCGTCAATGGAGCGGTGCGACTGCGGGGAACCACCACCGCGTGGGCGCCGGCAGCTTCGGCGCTGCGCATGCAGGCGCCGAGATTGCGGGGATCGGTGAGACCTTCGAGGATCAGCAGCAACGCCGGCTCCCGAAGCTCGTCGAGCAAGGTCTCGAGGGTGCCCTCGTCGCCCGCTTCACGGCCGGCATTCAGGCGCGCAGCCACGCCCTGATGCACGCCGAGATTCAGTTCGTCCAGATCGCGTTTGGACACCCGCCGTACGGCAATGTCCATATTGCGGCAGCGGGTTTCGAGCTCGCGGCTGCGGGCATCCCGGCGCTCAGTGAGCAGGCAGACCTCAGTGACGGTGCCCGAGTCGAGCGCAGCCCGCACCGCATGGAAGCCAGCGACCCACTCGCTCATGGTCAGCGCCGCCGACGAGGACCGCGCGCCCGGCCGCCGCGCTCACCGCCACTCTTGCCCTTGCGTTCACCACCGCGACCGCCCCGCTCCGCCCGGCCGCTGCCGCGGGGCGGTTTGCGCTTGGTCAGTTGCTCGAGCACGGTGAAATCGATCTTGCGCTCGTCAACGTCCACCCGGGCGACGGTCACCCGCAGACGATCTCCGAGGCCGAACACGGTGCGGGTGGATTCACCCTGCAGCAGGCGGTTGGTGGAGTCGAAATGGTAGTAGTCACTGGGCAACATGGTGACGTGGGCTAAGCCCTGGACGTAGAGATCGTCGAGCTCCACGAACAACCCGAAGTTGGTGACACCCGTGACGCTGCCCTCGAACTCAGCGCCGAGATGCTGCTGCATGTACTCGCACTTCAGCCAGTCGATCATGTCCCGGGAGGCGGCATCCGCACGCCGCTCGGTCATGGAGATGTGTTCACCGATGTTGGTGAGGCGCGGCAGCTCGTAGGGGTAGATGTGCTCCTTGCGCAACACGCCCGCCCCGCGCACCCGCTGCACGTACTCGCTTTCGATGCGCGAGCGGATGATGTGGCGGATGCCACGATGCACCAACAGGTCCGCATAACGCCGGATCGGCGAGGTGAAGTGGGTGTAGGCCGACAGGGCGAGGCCGAAGTGGCCGTCATTGACGGGCGAGTAGACCGCCTGATTCATGGAACGCAGCACCGAAACTTCGATGACGTGCCGATCCGGGCGGTGGGCCACGCTCTCCACCAGGGCCTTCAGATCCCGAGGCTCGGGAATATCACGTCCGGGAAGCTGAATCCCGAGGCCCGCCAGGAAGGAGCGCAGATCCTCGATGCGGCCCGCGTCCGGCTCCGCATGGACCCGGTACAGTGCCGGCAGCTTATGCTTCTCGAAGAAGCGGGCGGAGGCCACGTTGGCGGTGATCATGCATTCTTCGATGAGTTTGTGGGCGTCGTTGCGGCGCACCGGCACGATC
This sequence comes from Gammaproteobacteria bacterium, assembly GCA_020832085.1. GTDB lineage: Bacteria > Pseudomonadota > Gammaproteobacteria > Pseudomonadales > Azotimanducaceae > SLTB01. The sequence continues at coordinate 2,651 of JAFIFJ010000130.1, forward strand.
TCGGCCACCTTGCCGTCGTCGCCGATCACGATGCGCGATTCGGTGCTCTCGAAATCCACCGCACCCCGCGTCTCCCGACCCTCGCGCAGCGCCTGATAAAGGCGATGCAGCTCCTGCAGCCGATCGGCCAGGGGCACGATTTCCGGATCGCTGTCCTTCACCGCCGCCACGCCCTTTTCGAGCAGGGCTCCGACCCGGGTGTAGGTGAGGCGCGCGGATGAGCGCATCACGCCTTCGAAGAAGCTGAACTTGCCGAGCCGGCCCTTGGCCGAGATGGCCATCTCACAGACCAGACAGAGACGATCCACCTTGGGTTTCAGGGAGCAGAGTTCGTTGGACAACGCCTCCGGCAGCATGGGTACGACGGTGCTCGGCAGGTACACCGAATTGCCGCGGTTCTCGGCTTCCTCGTCGAGGCCCGAGTCCGGCTGGACGTAGTGGGACACGTCCGCGATGGCCACCAGCAGGCGCCAGCCACCGCCCTTGCGGCGTTCGCAGTAGACGGCATCGTCGAAGTCGCGGGCGTCCTCGCCGTCGATGGTCACCAGATCCAGATCGCGCAGGTCCACCCGCTTGCGGGCATCCTCCGCCGCCACTTCGGTGGGCAGTTGCCGAACGGCCTGTTCCACCGCTTCCGGCCACTTACGGGGAATGCCCTGGGCGCCGAGCACCACGTCCACCCGGGTGCGATGGAAATCGCCGGAACTGAGCACTTCCACCACCCGGCCCCAGGCCGGCTGGTGGCGCTCGGGGTAGCGGGTCAGCTCCACCTCCACCCAGTCGCCCGGGCGGGCACCGCCGCGGTCGGCCGGGTTGATGAGGATTTCCTGGCTGATGCGTGGATTGGCCGGCACGAGAATGCACACGCCGCCCATTTCGTCGAGCTGGCCGGTCATGCGGGCGTGGGCGCGTTCAGCGATCTCGGCTACCACGCCTTCGCGCTTGCCGTCACGGCGCTCGCCGGAAATGCGCACCAGCACCCGGTCACCGTCCATGGCGCTGTGGAGCTGGCGTTCGTGCAGATACACGTCGGCGGAACCGTCTTCCGGCCGCAGCCAGCCGAAGCCGTCCCGGTGGGCCTGAACCCGCCCGGTCACGAGATCGAGTTTTTCCACCAGCGCATAGCGGCCGCGGCGGTCCATGAGCAGCTGGCTGTCCCGGCACATGGCCCGCAGGCGGCGGCGCAGGGCCTCCATGTCCTGGTCGTTGGCGATGTCCAGATCGTCGGCGATGGCGCCCATGTCCCGGGGGACACCAGCAGCCCGCAGGCGCTCGAGGATCAGTTCGCGGCTGGCAATGGGGTTGTCGTACTTGGCGGACTCGCGTTTGGCCTGCGGGTCCTTGGGGTGGCGTCTAGCCATGAATCAGTCTCTTCAGAATTTGGGCGCTGGCTGGTGCGGCATGCGTTGCGGCCCACCAAGGCTGGAGTGTCGCATACGGAAGGGCGCGTGGCGCCCCAACTTGGACGCCCGGAAGGCACCGCCTGCCATCGCAGAGGGTCGGCACTGTGCACGCGGTTTGCCATGCGCGCAGGCCGGATATGAAAACGCCGGAGGGCCGTAAAGCCTTCCGGCGTCAGGATGGTGCCGAGGAGAGGACTTGAACCTCCACGGGGTTTCCCCCACCAGCACCTGAAGCTGGCGCGTCTACCAATTTCGCCACCTCGGCTCGCTCGGCCCCAGGGGGCCACAGCGGCGGCGCAATGTACAAACGGGTCACCTGCTTGTCAACAAGCCTTTACCTGAAGCCCTTGCGAAGCCGCCCGCAAGGGCTTCCATTCCCTACGGCTCGCCCTCACGGGATGGGGCGATAACCGTCCTTCACGCCCTTGGTGACGATGGCCACCGCATCGTGCCCATGGAGGCTTTCGTAGTGATTCACCCGCACCCAGTAGTCGAGAATGCGGTCATCCGCGTTCAATGCCGCCTTGATGCGGCGTCCGGCGTCTTCGCAGAACATCAGGTTCTGGCCATTCAAACGCGCGAATTCCTGCTCGTCCTCCCGCTTCACCGCCGCCTGCACCGGCGTCTTCAGTGCGCCCTCGACCACGTCCACCAGCGCCGTGATCGGCAGCTCGTCGCCGGAGCCCGGAGCGAGGCGCACCAGCACTTCCGCGACGCTGCGCTGGCTGTGGGGGGTGGCGAGGATGCCCTGCTCGGTTCCGAGCCAGGCCAGGACCTCTTGGGCATCCACTGAACCGCCATCGGCGAAGTCACGCTGGAACTGCTCCTGAATCAACTGCCGGGCCAGCGCCGCTGAACAGGGGCAGGTCGAGGAGTACGTCACCTCAACGCCGAGTTCCACATGGGCGACGCCATCCTGCTGCTGGGCACGGAGCCGAACCGGGTAGTGGTTCCAACCCGAGTTGTCGCTCTTCAAAGCCCTGCGCCGCAGAAAGTGGTCGAAGCGAATCTCGAGCAGCGCCCGGGTGGAGAGGTCCGCGTGGGAGGCGGTCAGGTCATGCAGCACCGCATCGAGGGCCCCTGCACTCAGGGGCTGCTCGGCTGCGAATTGCTGCAGCAGCAGATAGAGGCGCGACATGTGGATGCCCTTGGCATGGCCGTCGGCAAGGTCCACATAAATCTGGGCTGTTCCGTGCACCGTGTGCGGGACGCCATCCTCGTGGATGACGAAGGGCTGGTGAACGTTGGCCATGCCTACCCAGTCCAGGGTGCCCTGGGGCTTGGACAGCGGCGCGTTGGCAATATCGGGCATGGCATTGGCGAGCGAAGGAAGCTTGAGACTGTTCATGGCGGGTGCTGGCCCTCTATGGGAAATGGGGATGGACACGGCACCGCGGCACCAGCGTCCGAGGGGCGTTGTCCTGATTTTGTCAGGGAATCGGTGTCAAATCCACCGCATCCACCCCCAACGAGGAACACAATACGGCCATGAGTGGCAAAAAACAACCTATAACTTAGCTTTTGTATAGGACAAATTCTACTTCACCGCCGACGGCAAGACTCACTCCCCCTCCCGCAGCGCCTCGATTTCCTCGCCGCTGAGCTCCCGCGCTTCGTCCGCAAGCAATACCGGTATGCCATCGCGAACCGGATAGGCCAGACCGCTGGCGATACAGCGCAGCTCAGTACCGTCGGCATTCGGAATCAGGGAGGTCTTGCTTACGGGACAGACCAGAATGGCCAGCAATTCTCGATCGATCATGACGCGCCCCAGACAGAGGAATGCAGCAACAAGGTTCACGGGTAGGAGGCGACCCCGTTCAGGTAGACTCGGGGCAGGCAGCATTGCCGCGACGATGGTACCCACCCAGGGCCTCCGGCGCACGCCCGCGCTGGGCCCGGTCTTCCGGCGCAGGGGTTGCCTGAATGGGTGGCCAAACCAGGGAAGCACACCATGCATGGCTCCGCGCGCCGGACCCGCATCATCTGCACCATAGGACCGGCCAGCGCCGACCCGCAGCGCATTCGCGCCCTGATCGGCGCCGGCATGGACGTGGCGCGGCTGAACTTCTCCCACGGCAGCCACGAGTTTCACGGCAAGCTGATCCGGGAACTGCGGGCAGCCGCCGCGGAAATCGACCATCCGCTGGCCATTCTGCAGGATCTCCAGGGACCGAAGATCCGCGTCGAGGACGTCCCGGACGCCGGACTCCTGCTCACCGCCGACAGCGTGGTGGATCTCACCGGCGCCGGCTCCAGAGCCAGCGCCGACGGCCAGGTGCCGCTGATCACCGTGTCCTATCCCGCCTTCCATCGCGACGTCAGCCCGGGCACCCGCGTCCTGCTCGACGACGGCCAACTCCACCTCGAAGTGGAAGCCGTGGTCGCCGAACGGGCCCGCTGCCGCGTGCTCGACGGCGGACGGCTGCTGCCGCGCAAGGGCGTGAACCTGCCTGGCGTGCTGCTGACCGTTCCCGCCCTGACCGACAAGGACATCGCTGATCTGCACTTCGGTGTCGCCCAGGGGGTGGACTTCATCGCCCTGTCGTTCGTGCAGCGCTCAGCTGACGTGCAGCAGGCCAAGCAGCTGATTCGCGACGCCGGCGGCGACATTCCGGTCATCGCCAAGATCGAGAAGCCCCAGGCCGTCGCCGGCATCGAAGCCATTCTCGAAGTGGCAGACGGCATCATGATCGCCCGGGGCGATCTCGGGGTGGAGCTGCCGCCAGAGGAGGTTCCGCGCATCCAGAAGGCACTGATCCGCGCGGCCGTCCGCCGCGGCGTGCCAGTCATTACCGCCACCCAGATGCTCGAATCCATGATCAAGGCGCCGCGGCCCACCCGGGCTGAGGCTTCCGACGTGGCCAATGCGGTACTCGACTCCACCGATGCCGTCATGCTCTCCGGCGAGACGGCAAGCGGCGCCTACCCCATCGCGGCAGCCGAGATGATGGCCCGCATCATCACCCTCACGGAGCAGGATCTCGAACCGCGTTGGGACCTGCTCAGGCGGGAGCGCGATACCCGCTATCCCATCGACCTGACGGTGGGCTACTCCGCCTGCCACGCTGCCGAGATGACCAACGCCTACGCCATCGTCTGCCTCACCGGCTCCGGCGCCACCGCCCGAACCGTGGCGCGCTTCCGGCCCCTGACACCCATCCTGGCCCTGACGTCCAACGACCGCACCCGACGCCGCCTGAGCCTGATCTGGGGCGTGAAGGCCATCCCCACCCGGGACTTCGGCGACGACGTGGAAGCCGCCGTGACCGCCATCACCAGCCATCTGATGGAACGAGGCAGCGCCCGCCCCGGCGACCGGGTCGTGCTCACGGCCGGGATACCCTTCGGTGATCGCGGCACCACCAATACCCTGCGTATTGAGGAGATTCCAGGGAAGCTGCCCGATGAGCCTCCCTAGTGTCCTGAGTCCAGGGCTGCCTCGATAGTCAGTCGAAAGGGTTACGCAAGATGATGGTCTCTGCGCGATCGGGACCGGTGGAGATCATGTCGATGGGCGCACCTACGGCCTCTTCGATGCGGGTGATATAGGCCCGGGCGTTGGCAGGCAGACCCGCCAGGGTCTTCACGCCCGCCGTGGACTGATCCCAGCCGGGAACCTCTTCGTAGACCGCCTCGATGGTTTCGTAGGCATCCGAGCCGAAGGGTGCCGCACAGCTCACACCACCGTGGAGCTGGCGATACCCGGTGCAGATGCGGATGGTCTCCAGGCCGTCCAGGACATCGAGCTTGGTCAGGCACAACCCGGAGATGCTGTTGATGCGGATGGCCTGACGCAGCGCCACCGCGTCGAACCAGCCGCAACGCCGGGGTCGGCCGGTGGTGGAGCCGAATTCGTTGCCGCGCTCGGCCAGCCGGGCGCCGGTGGCGTCGAAGAGTTCGGTGGGGAAGGGCCCCGAACCCACCCGCGTGGCATAGGCCTTGGTGATGCCGAGGATGTAGTCCAGATACAGCGGCCCGAAGCCACTGCCCACGGCCGTGCCTCCCGCCGTGGTATTGGACGAGGTCACGAAGGGGTAGGTGCCGAGATCGATGTCGAGCAGCGCACCCTGGGCGCCCTCGAAGAGGATGTTGCGGCCGGCCACCCGGAAGTCGTGCAGCAGGTCCACCACGTCCGCCACCAGGGGACGGATCTGTTCGGCGTGGCCGAACAATTCGTCGAGCACCTGCTTGGGGTCCAGCGCCGGCTCGCCGAAATACTTCTCGAGCACGAAGTTGTGGTAATCCATGACCTCTTCGAGCCGGAACGCGAAGCGCTCCTCGTCGAAGAGATCGCCGACCCGCAGCCCGCGCCGCGCCACCTTGTCCTCATAGGCCGGCCCGATGCCGCGACCGGTGGTGCCGATCTTGAGGTTACCCCGGCGATGCTCGCGGGCCAGATCCAGGGCCACGTGATAGGGCAGGATCAGGGGGCAGGCCGGAGAAATGCGCAGCCGCTCCCGGGCAGGCACGCCGCGATCCTCGAGCCCTTCGAGTTCCTTGATGAAAGCACCCGGGGCGAGCACCACGCCATTGCCAATCAGGCACATGACGTTCTCCCGCAGGATGCCCGACGGGATCAGATGCAGCACCGTCTTGACGCCATCGATCACCAGGGTATGGCCGGCATTGTGGCCGCCCTGAAAACGCGCCACCGCGGCCACGTCCTCGGTCAGGAGATCCACCACCTTGCCTTTGCCTTCATCGCCCCATTGGGTTCCGATGACGACGACACTCTTGCCCATCTGCTAGTCCTCTTCAGGGCGCTGTCCGCCCGGTTTACTGCGTGTTCGTGGACACCCATCGGGTGCCGTCCCAATTCAGACTGCCTGTGACCGGCCAGCCCTCGGCGCCTTCCGGCACCACCCGCACGCCTTCGGCGCGCAATTCGGCCACCGTCTCCCACAGCTGCCGGACCTGAGGGGCCGACAGGCCGCTGCGTGACGGCAACCGCAAGGTCCTGCCATCGGGAGCGATCACCGGCGCAAGGTCAGCGAGCACTTTCAGATCGAGATCGAATCCGGTGGCCGGTCGTCCGCGCCCGAACGCACCCCCGATGTCGTCATACCGGCCTCCGCGCGCCAGCGCCTGGCCGTGGTCTTCGGCGTAGGCCGAGAACACGATGCCGGTATGGTAGTGATAACCGTGCAGCTCGCTCAGATCGAAACCGAGCGCGAGTTCCGGGCGGCGCAGCCGCGCACTTTCGGCGGTGGCTTCGAGTTCATCGAGAGCGGCCTTCACCCCTGGCGGCGCAGCGGCGAAGGCCTCACGTGCGCGCAGCAGAACATCGCTGCCGCCAAGCAGGGTCGGCAGCTGCAGAATCATGGCGCTGAGGTCGCCGGCGACCTGATGCGCTTCGAGCAGGGCGCGGATGTCCGCCACGGCCTTGCGCTGTACCGCCTCGAAAAGGGTGGTGTTCGCCGCCTCCGGCAGGCCGGCAGCCGCCGCCAGGGCGCGATAGATGGCCACATGGCCGAGTTCGATGTGAACCGCACCGAGGCCGGCGGCCGCCAGGGTTTCCGCCATCAGCGCCAGCACCTCGGCATCACCTTCCGGGCCCGCCACGCCGTAGAGCTCCGCACCGACCTTGATCGGGGAACGGGAACCGAACAGGCCTTCACCACGGGTGCGCAGCACCGTTCCGGCGTAGCACAGCCGGGTGGGACCTTCGTGGCGCAGCGAGTGGGCATCGATGCGGGCGGCCTGGGAAGTCAGGTCGGCACGGATGCCCATCAGGCGCCCGGAGGCCTGGTCGGTCACCTTGAAGGTCTGCAGGTCCAGGTCGCTGCCCACGCCCACCAGCAGTGAGTCGAGAAACTCCAGCAGCGGGGGAAACACCAGCTCGTAGCCCCAGAGATCGAAGCGCTCGAGCAGCCGCCGGCGCAGCGCTTCGATCTGCCGGGCCCGCGGCGGCAGAATCTCATCGACGCCGTCTGGCAGCATCCAGCGTCCGCCCTGATCCAGACTATCGCTTGCCAAAGCCGGTTCTTCCCGTGCCCGTGCCGCGCGCACGAAAAGCACACCGACAGGACGTCGGCGCGCTCATCGTGACGATCAGCGAATCAGATAGAGCAACCCCGCACCGCAGAGCATGGCCACCAGGCCCATCACTCTGAGGCTGCGGTCATTGAGCGCCAGTGCCTGACGGACTCCGGCTTTCCAGCCCCGCGGCGACAGGAACGGCAGCATGCCCTCGATCACCAGCACCAGGCACAGCGCCGTTCCTAGATCCCGCCACATGGGTTCAGCGACCGCCGCGAGCGTTCACCGCCCCGTTGGTATGGGAGTTCATGTACTTGAAGAAATCACTGTTCGGATCGATGACCATGACATCGTCCTTGCTCGAGAACACCCGGCGATAGGCATTGAGCTTGCGGGTGAACTCGTAGAACTCCGGATCAGCGTTAAAGGCTGCAGCGTAGATCGCCGCCGCCCCGGCATCGCCTTCACCGCGGATCTGCTCGGCGCGCCTCTCCGCGTCGGCCCGGGTCACCACGGCCTGACGCTCGGCGTCGGCCCGAATACCCTGAGCGAGCTCACGGCCGCGGGCACGGTGTTCGCGGGCAAGCACTTCCCGCTCCGCGCTCATCCGCTGATAGACCGAATCGCTGACTTCGGTGGGCAGGTCGATACGCTTGATGCGCACGTCTCTGACTTCCACCCCGAACTCCTCGAGCATGACCCGATTCAGGCTGTTGGTCAGTTCAGTAATGATCGTATCGCGCTCACCGGAGACTACTTCGTACATGTCGCGGCGGCTGATCTGGTTCCGCAGACCGGTCTGGGCACGCTCCTCGAGTCGCATCCGGGCATTGATTTCATCCCCTGCCGTGGCGCGGTAGTAGCGACCCACGTCCGCCACCCGCCACTTGACGAAGGAATCCACGTTCAGCGGCTTCTTCTCCAGGGTAAAGAACCGCTGGGCCTCGAGATCGAGCGTCAGCAACCGGCCGTCGAACTTCTTCACCACGTCCGCGAACGGGATCTTGAAGTGCAGGCCGGGCGTGATGTCGATCTCTTCCATCGCCCCGAAGCGCAGTTTGACCGCACGCTCGGTTTCCTTGACCACGTAAACCGAATCGGAAATGAGGAACAGGGCGATGACCGCGATGACGATCACGACCAGATTTCGCGTAGACATCAGCGTGGCCTCCTCGCACTGGTGGGACGGCTCTCGATCTCGCGCAGCACGGCATCGGCCAGATCGCGGATCGCGTCCTGGTTACCACCGTTGGAGCGCGGCATGGCATTGGCCGAACCTCCGCCCCGGCGCAGCTGATCGAGCGGCAGGTAAAGCATGTTGTTGCCGCCTTCCACGTCCATGAAGATCTTGCTGGAATTTTCGAGGACCGACTCGATGGCATCGATGTAAAGCCGGTTGCGGGTCACGTCCGTTGCCGCCTGATACTCCACCAGCAGCTGGGTAAAGCGACTGGATTCACCCTCTGCACGGGCAATCACCTGAGCACGGTAGGCATTGGCCTGTTCGATGATGCGCTGAGCGTCACCCCGGGCCTCGGGGATGATCTGCTCCGCGTAGGCATTGGCCTCGTTGACGAAGCGCACCTCGTCCTCCCGGGCCCGCTGGACGTCGTCGAAGGCTGACTCGACCTGGGACGGCGGTGCACCGCGGTCGAGGTTCACCGAGCGGACGGACATGCCGGAGCCGTAGGAATCGAGATAGGACTGCAGGCGCTCCTGGACCCCGCCTGCCATCACTTCACGTCCCTCGCCGATGACGTCGTCCATGGTGGAACCGCCCACCACGTGCCGCAGGGCACTCTCGGTGGCCTGCTGCAGGCTGACCTGGGGCTGCCGGACGTTGACGGCATAGTCGATGGGATTGGCGACGATGTACTGCACGGTGAGGCTGACGTCGACGATGTTCTGATCCTCGGTGAGCATCAGCGCCGAGTGGCCTTCGGAGAACACCCGGGTGACGTTGACGGGCGTCACCTCGTCGATGCCCAGCGGCCGCCAGCGCAGGCCGGGCATGGCCACCTGCTCCTGCACCGCGCCAAACCGGAACACCACACCCCGTTCCTGTTCATCCAGGGTGTAGAAGCCCAGCAGGAAATAGGCTGCCAGCGCCACGCCCACGACCACCGCTATGGCGCGCGAGCTGAATCCGCCACCGCCGGCGGCAGCGCCACCGCCACCCCCGCCGCCACCGAATACCCGGGACAGCTGGTTCTGCAGTTTGCGCAGCGCCTCGTCCAGATCAGGTGGCCCTTGATCACCACCGCGGCCCCCACCGCCCCAAGGGTCGTCCTTCTTGCCGCCGCCCGGCTCGTTCCACGCCATGAGGGTCTCCGTGCGTATCGATAGGGAAATCAGGATGGGCGCTGACCAGCCATTGCCGGGCAGCGCTCAGAAAAGTTTCACTGCGGAATCGCGCGAGCGATTCGCCTGCATTCTAGGCAGGGCCATCCGTGGCTGCAAGGAGACCCGCTGCCCGCGCATCGAGCGGTGCGAGCCGCAAACCACCGGCGGCCAGCCGCCGGGCGCGATCCAGCGGCAGGCGCAGGGCCAGTTCCACGTTGCCGACAGCATCTGCCGACTCCGCCTCCACCCAGCCGCTGGAGTACAGGCTCGCCCGCAGACGGCCCTGCTCGGGACCGAGGACGGCGGCCACCCGCACGGCGTCGCCCAAGAGCGTGGCCATGGCATGCACCAGCAGATCCAGGCCCGCCCCGGTGCGGGCACTCACCCGCACCTGCCGCGGACGCCCGGTTTCGTCAGCGATCAGCGTCGGGCGCGGGTCCGCCGTAGCATCGATCTTGTTGTGCACTTCGAGTCTCGGCACCGTCAGGGCATCGATCTCGTCGAGCACGGCATGGACTTCCGCCGACTTCTCGGCCATCTCCGGATCCGCCGCATCCACCACGTGCAGCAGCAGATCGGCCTCCACCACTTCTTCCAGGGTGGCCTTGAACGCCGCCACCAGATCGTGGGGCAGGCGCCGGACGAAGCCCACCGTATCGGCGATCACCGCCCGGCCGAATCCCGGCAGTTCGACTCGACGCAGAGTCGGGTCGAGGGTGGCGAAGAGCTGATCCGCAGCCAGCACTCCGGCTTCCGCCATGGCATTGAACAGGGTGGATTTGCCGGTGTTGGTATAGCCCACCAGGGCGATCAGCGGCACGTCATTGCGCTGCCGCGAGCGCCGGCTCTGGGCGCGGCGGCGGCGCACCGCTTCCAGCCGCTCGCCGATGGCCTTGATGCGGATACCGATCATGCGCTGATCCAGCTCGAGCTGGGTCTCGCCGGCGCCGCGCAGGCCAATGCCGCCCTTCTGCCGATCCAGGTGACTCCAGCCCCGGACCAGGCGCGTCGACATGTGTCCGAGCTGCGCCAGCTCCACCTGCAGCTTGCCCTCATGGGTCCGGGCGCGCTGGGCAAAAATATCCAGAATCAGCCCGGTGCGGGACAGCACGCGAGCCGACAGCAGCTTTTCGAGATTGCGCTCCTGGGCCGGCGACAGGTCGTGATCGAAGATCACCAGCTGGGCTTCGGTGGCGGTCACCAGTTCCTTGAGTTCATCCGCCTTGCCGGTACCGAGGAAATAGCGGGGCGCAGGACGCTGACGCCGGGCCCGGATCGAACCGACGATATCGGCTCCGGCCGCGCGCGCGAGATCAGCGAACTCGTCGACGTCCGCGTCGGGATGCTCGTCCGGGTCGTTGCCTGCGCGCCGCTGGGCCAGCCAATCTGCATCGAGATCGACGTGGACCAGAACGGCGCGTTCACCACTGGCGGGACGTTCGAACAACAAAGGCTTCGCTCGCTGTCCCCCTTGGGGGACGTCAGGCTTCGTCGGTACCGTCGGCGTCAACGTCGCCCTGCTGACTCGGCAGGCGTACGGCGCGGGACGGCACAACCGTGGAAATGGCGTGCTTGTAGACCATCTGACTGACGGAATTCTTCAACAGCACCACGAACTGATCGAAGGACTCGATCTGGCCCTGCAGTTTGATCCCGTTGACCAGATAAACGGAGACCGGAATCCGCTCCTTGCGCAGCGTGTTGAGAAAAGGGTCTTGTAGCGAGTGCCCCTTCGACATGATCGATTACTCCTAGAAATGTCTTGATGTCCGGTCTACCCCGACGCTCCGAAGGCATCAGCCCGACCCTGAACCAAAGACCGGAACAGGCGCTGCTGACAAATACACGGAACGTCGTCAGGGAATCTGCGAACGCGCAGGATGGCGTACGAATCGATGATCACAGACTTCATCGTTCGATCACTATGGGGCGGGCCTCGGCGGAATTCAAGCTGGCATGGATGACACCTGCCAGCGCCGCATCCGCTGCCGGCGCCAGTTCGCAGCGTGGCCATTCGAGGGCGGCATGCTTGCGCAACCAGGTGAGCTGCCGGCGCAGCAGACCCCGCGTCGCCACCAGGGCCTGCCGCCGCATTTCAGCGGCATCACACTCAGCGCTCAAGTGGGACCAGACCTGGCGGTAACCCACGGCCCGCAGGGCCGGCAGTTCCCCATGCAGATCGCCGCGAGCACGCAGCTGCCGCACCTCCTCCAGCAGCCCCGCAGCCAGCATGGCATCGAAGCGGCGTTCGATGCGGGCATGCAGTTCGGCCCGATCCGCTGGCAGCAGGGCCAGATGATGGGGACGAAAGTCCCGGGTCAGCGGCGCCCCGGCATCGGCCTGCTGCCACCACCAGGAGATCGGTCGCCCACTGGCCACCTGCACTTCCAGCGCGCGCAGCAGCCGCTGCCGATTGTTCGGGTGAATGCGCTCGGCAGCCACCGGATCCCGGGCGCGCAACTCCTCGTGCAGCAGCGCCGAGCCTTCAGCCGCCAGACGGGCTTCGAGCCTGGCGCGCAGCGCCGGGTCGCTGGCGGGCATGCGGGCAATGCCTCGCTCCAGGACGTTGAAGTAGAGCATGGTCCCGCCCACCAGCAGCGGCACCTTGCCGGCGGCCCGGGCTGCCGCCATGGCCGCCATGGCATCGTGCCGGAAGTCGGCCGCCGAGTAGGGTTCGGCGGGATCCCGGATGTCCACCAGGGCATGGGGGTGACGGGCCAGCACCGACGGCGGCGGCTTGGCGCTGCCGATGTCGAGGCCACGATAGACCATGGCGGAATCGACGCTGATCAGGGCCACCGGGAAGCGCTCGGCGATGGCCAGGGCCAGATCCGTCTTGCCGGTGGCCGTCGGGCCCATCAGCAGCAGTACGGGCCAGCGACCGGTGGCGTCCGCCTCGGGGGCGGCGAGATCGACCATCAGCGCCCGCGCAGGAACAGGCGGTCGAGTTCGGCCAAGGACTGCACGGCCCAGGTGGGCCGGCCGTGGTTGCACTGACCGCTGCGCTCGGTGGCCTCCATGGACCGCAGCAGGGCGTTCATTTCAGCCAGCGTGAGCTGCCGATTGGCCCGCACGGAACCGTGGCAGGCCATGGTGGACAGCAGGGCATCTTCTTCGTCCCGCACCCGCCGACTGCTGCCGAACTCCACCAGATCCGCCAGCACGTCCCGCACCAGGCCTTCGATGTCACCGTCCGCCAGGGCGGCGGGCACCTCCCGGACCACCAGGCTCTCCGGGCCGAGCCGCTCCAGCACCAGGCCGAGTGCCGCCAGGGCCTCATGCTCCGCTTCCGCGCGACCGGCTTCCCGCTCGCTGACGGCGAGGCTCAGGGGCACCAGCAGACGCTGGCTGCGGATGCCCTGGGCATCCCGCGCCGTCTTCATGCGTTCGTAGGTGATGCGCTCGTGGGCAGCGTGCATGTCCACCACCACCAGACCATCGGCATTCTGGGCCAGGATGTAGACCCCATGCAGTTGGGCCAGGGCATAGCCGAGGGGCGGTGGCGCACCCTCTTCAGCTTCGGGAAGCCCCGGCTGGCGCTGGCCGGAATCGAACTCGGCTGGCGACGGAGAAACCCCAACGGGCTCGCGGCCGAGTTCCCCGTAGCGGGCCAGATGATCCCGAACGGCCGCGGCGCCACTCGGCGCCTGCCGGGAGGCCAGCCGCAGGGCGAGCCCGGGCTGATGGGAAGGTCCGGGGGAGCCGCCGGCCACCGGGGCCGTCAGCGCCGGCCCGTCGCGCATCTGCGCCAGCCGATCTTGCGGCCGGATCTCGGCCAGGGCCTGCTTCAAGGAACCGAACAGGAAGCCATGAATCGCTCGCTGATCCCGGAATCGGACCTCATGCTTGGTGGGGTGCACGTTGACGTCCACCTGCTCCGGCGGCAGCTCCAGGAACAGCACGAAGGCCGGATGCCGGCCGTGGTAGAGCACGTCCTGAAAGGCCTGGCGCACAGCATGGGCGACCAGCCGATCACGGATCACCCGGCCGTTGACGAAAAACAGCTGCAGGTCGGCCTGGGAGCGGGAGAAGGTCGGCGAGGCCACCCAGCCGGTGAGGCCGAGGCGGTCGCTGGCCACCTCGATGCGCACCGCGCTCTCCATGAAGGCTGCGCCGCAGACGCCCGCCACCCGTTGCTCCACGGCCGCCAGATCCAGGGCTTGTGGCAGGCTGCGCAGGGAACGGCCGTTGTGACGCAGCTCGAAGGCCACTTCCGGATGGGCCAGGGCCAGACGGCGGATGACATCCTCGATGCGATCGAGCTCGGTGCGCTCGGTGCGCAGGAATTTGCGCCGGGCCGGGGTGTTGAAGAAGAGGTCGCGAACTTCCACCGTGGTGCCCACGGGATGGGGCGCGGGGGTCAGCTCCACGTCTTCCGCATGGCCGTTGACCAGCAGTTTCCAGCCGCTGTCGGCGCCCGCCACCGCCGAGGTCAGGGTCGCCCGCGAGACCGAGCAGATGCTGGCCAGGGCCTCACCGCGAAAGCCCAGACTGGACACGCCTTCGAGGTCTTCGAGGGAGCGGATCTTGCTGGTGGCGTGGCGGCTCACGGCCAGTGCCAGTTCAGCTTGGGGAATGCCGCTGCCGTCGTCACGCACCCGGATCATTCGGGTACCGCCATGTTCGAGGTCCACTTCGATGCGCCGGGCACCCGCATCGAGGGCGTTTTCAAGCAGTTCCTTGACCACGGACGCCGGGCGCTCCACCACCTCGCCGGCGGCAATCTGATTGGCGAGCTGGGGACTTAGGAGCTGGATACTGGGCAAGGCGGTCACCGGTCAGCCGAAGCCGGCGATCAGCGACCGGTCAGGAGGCCGGGATGACGATCACCTGCCCGACCCGGATCAGATCTCCGGCGATATTGTTGGCCTGCCGGACCGCGGTGGTCTCCACCCCGAAGCGGCGGGCAATGGTGGAAAGCGTATCACCTTTCTCGATCACGTAACGGCGGTCACTGCCGGGATTGTCCCGTTGCCAGGCCAACAGCGTACCCGGCGGCGGCTGCTCGCGGAGGTGGGCGCGTGCGCCGGCGACGATGGCATTGGCAATGCGCTGCTGATAGTCCCGGGTGGCCAGCAGGCGGGCCTCCTCGGGATTGGAGATGAAGCCGGTTTCCACCAGGATCGACGGAATGTCCGGTGAGCGCAGCACGCGGAATCCGGCCTGCTCCACGCGGCGACTGTGCAGCCGCGCCACGCCGCCCAAGGACTCGAGCACGCGCTCGCCCACATCGAGGCTGGCGCTCAGGCTCGCCGTCACGGAAAGGTCGAGCAGCACCTGGGCCAGGACATCGTCCTTGTCGTTGAGGCTGACGTTGCCCACGCCGCCGATGAGATCGGCGCGATTCTCCCGCTTCGCCAGCCAGCTGGCCGTCTCGCTGCTGGCGCCGCGATCAGAGAGGGTGAAGACGGAAGCACCCCGGGCCGAGGGATGGTGGAAGGCATCGGCATGCACCGAGATGAACAGATCCGCCCGATGCTCCCTGGCGAGCTGGGTGCGGCGGATGAGGGGCACGTAGTAGTCACCGGTGCGGATCATCACCGGCTTGATGCCGGGCTCCGCAGCAAGCATGGCCTCCACCCGTCGCGCGATGGCCAGCACCACGTCCTTCTCGAACACGCCATTGGGGCCGATGGCCCCCGGATCCTCACCGCCGTGGCCGGCATCGATGGCCACCACCACGTCCCGTTTCGGGCTGCGCTCCCGCGCGGGGGGGTCCGGGGCCCTGCTTTGCTGCTCGTAGAGGTCGATCACCAGCCGGTGCCCGTAAGGCGCCACCGGCGCCAGCCGGAAAGTCTTCGGATCGAGCTTGCGGCGCAGATCGAGCACCACCCGCAGGCCGTCACTGCCCCGGTCTGCAGCCCGCACCGCTGCCAGCGGCGTGCCGGTCAAATCCAGCCGGGAGGGATCGAAGCGCATGCGCCCGCCGCTGAGGTCCACCACCAGGCGCAGCGGGTTGTCGAGTGCGAAGACCGAATGCTCCACCGGACCCGACAGGTCCAGCACCAGGCGGGTGTGATCCGGCGCGCTGTGCAGCCGCATCTGCTGGACGTCCACCGCCATGGCAGGGCCGGCGAGCAGCGCGGTAAACACCGCCAGCAGCGTTGCACGCAGCGATTGAAGAACACCCTTCCGGCGCAGGCGCATGGCTTAGGAGTTCCCGATAGTCAATGACTTAGCGAGTCTAGCTCAGGTCGCTTGTCAAATGTAACCATGATCGCGGAGGGTGTCGAGCCAGACTTCTCCAAGGGCACTGCGGGCCGCGACGCGGGCGCGTCGCCCCTCGCCCTCGGGAGCCAGCCGGATGCACAGGTCCGGGGCCGGCAGCACCGGCTCGCCACGCTCCGGCCACTCCACCAGGATCCAGGCCGCTGCGGCAAAGTAATCCCGGACACCCAACTCCTCGAGTTCGTCGGGATCCACGAGGCGATAGAGGTCCATGTGGTAGACGTCCAACCCGGCCACGCGATAGGGCTCCACCAGCGTGTAGGTGGGCGACTTGACGCTGCCAGCATGGCCCAGCGCCCGCAGAAAACCACGCACCAGGGTGGTCTTGCCGGCACCGAGGACGCCTTCGAGGGTGATCAGCCCGGGGGGGGCGAGCACGGCCAGGCTGGCGCCAAGGGCCTCCGTGGCCTCGACGTCGGCCAACAGCACATCGATTTCGGCGCTCATCCTGAGATGCCATCGAGCAGTCGGCGCAGATGCGGCGCGAGATCACTGGCGGCCAGACCCACCGCGCCGCTGGCGGCTGCCCCATCACCCGCCGCGCCGTGCAGGCAGACGGCCAGCGACGTTGCCCGCATGGGTGGCAGGCCCTGGGCCAGCAGAGCGCCGATCACGCCCGAGAGCACGTCACCCATGCCGCCGCTGGCCATGCCGGGGTTGCCATAGGGCGACAGCCCCAACTCGTCGTCACCCACCACCAGCGACCCGGCACCCTTGAGCACCACCGTACCGCCGTATCGGGCCTGCAGGGCCGATGCGGCGGCGAAGCGGTCTGCGCTGACGGCTGTGGTGGTCGTCGCAAGCAGCCGCGCCGCCTCGCCCGGATGCGGCGTCAGCACCCAGTTGTCACGACTCACCGGCCGCTCGGCCAGCAGATTGAGCCCATCGGCATCCACCACCAGGGGCAGCTTCGATTCCAGTACCGCGTCGAACAGGGACTCAGCCCAGGGGGCCTGCCCCAGCCCCGGACCGATCACCACCACCGTCGCCCGCGCAAGCATGGGCAGCAGGGCATCGCGGGTGGCAACCGGCCGCACCATGACTTCCGGCGTACGGGCGAGAATGGCCGCCAGATGCGGCTCCCGGGTGGCCGCACTGACCAGCCCCGCACCGCAGCGCAGCGCTGCCTCGGCCGCCAGCGCCACCGCGCCGCCCATGCCGTCATCACCGCCGACGATCAGAACGTGTCCGAAGCGGCCCTTGTGGGCGTTGCGCAACCGCGGTGGCAGCGTCAGATCGTCCCCCCCCAGGGTCAGCAGCCGGATGCCCTCCGGCGCAGCCGGACCCGAATACACCGTATCCGGCAGGTCCAGGTCACTGAACTCGAGGTCACCGGCATGATCCGGACCGTCACCGGTCAGCAAGCCGCGCTTGACGCCGATGAAGGTGATGGTTGCCGTCGCGCGCACCGCGCATCCGAGCACGCTGCCGGTATCGGCAGCCAAGCCGCTCGGCACGTCCAGCGCCAGCACCGGCAACCCGGCGCCATTGATGGTCTCCACCGCGGCCGCGAATGCCGGACGCACGCTGCCCTTAAGGCCCGTGCCGAGCAATGCGTCCACCAGCACCTCCCCGCGCAGGGTGACGTCGGGCGTGAAGGTTTCGATGACGACGCCCTGCTCCACGGCCCAGTCCCGGGCCCGCGCCGCATCACCCGTGAGATCCGCGGCATCCGTGACCTGCAGCAGCTGCACTTCCAGCGCCCGGCTACTGGCGAGGCCGGCCACCACGTAGCCATCGCCGGCGTTGTTGCCGCGGCCACAGAACACAGTCAGGGTGCGGGCTTCGGGCCAGCGCGAGCGCAGCAGGGCAAAGGCCGCCGCTCCGGCACGCCGCATCAGCACGATGCCGGCAATGCCCTCGTCCTCGATGGCGCGGCGATCGAGCTCGCGGTTCTCTGCGGCAGAGTAGAGCCGCCGAACCGGCGGCACTGCGGCGACAGGCAGTCGTGTCATCGATCACTCCAGCAAGAGATGCAGCGTACAATCCGGCCGGGACTTCTGCGCGCTTGCCCGTCCGACTCTCGGTCACAGGTCGCGCATTGTAGGCTACGCCTTGGGATCCGGCATGAATCCAGAGCAGCTTGTCGCCGACATCCGCAACTGGGCAGCCGAACTCGGCTTCGACCGTATCGGTATCACCGACACTGATCTCGGCGAGCATCCAGCGCACCTGAAACGCTGGCTGGCTGCCGGCCATCAGGCCTCCATGAGCTGGATGGACACCCACGCCGAGCTGCGCTGCGCGCCCGAGCGGCTGGTGCCGGGCACCCTGCGCATCGTCACCGCCCGGATGCACTATGCCCCTCCCAACGACGATCCTCTGGCGGTGCTCCAGCGCGGTGATCTGGCCTATGTCTCCCGCTATGCCCTCGGCCGCGACTACCACAAAGTCATCCGGCCGCGACTGGCGCGGCTGGCCCAACGCATGGACGCAGCCATCGCCGGCTACGGCTATCGGGCCTTCACCGATTCCGCTCCGGTGCTGGAGAAGGCCATCGCCCAGCGCGCCGGACTCGGCTGGATCGGCAAGAACACCCTGCTTCTTTCCCGGGACGCCGGCAGCCTGTTCTTCTTGGGCGAGATCTTCACCGACCTGCCCCTGCCCGTCGATGCGCCGGAATCCCGCGATCACTGCGGCAGCTGCAGCGCCTGCCTGGACATCTGTCCCACCGATGCCTTCGTCGGCCCGCAGCAGCTCGACGCCGGGCGCTGCATCAGCTATCTGACCATCGAGCATCGCGGGGCCATTCCCGAACACCTGCGGGCCCCCATGGGCAATCGGGTCTTCGGCTGCGACGACTGCCAGCTGATCTGCCCCTGGAACAAGTTCGCCCGCAGCACCCGGGAAGACGACTTCCACCCCCGCCACCAGCTCGAAGCCAGCGACCTGGTGGAGCTGTTCCTCTGGTCCGAGGACACCTTCCTCGAGCGCACGGCCGGCAGCGCCATCCGCCGTACCGGCTACGCAGGCTGGCTGCGGAATCTGGCCGTAGCCCTGGGCAACGCCCCGCCGACGGAGCGCATCGCGGCCGCCCTCACAGCGCGGCGGGAAGACGCGGACGACATGGTGGCCGAGCACATCGACTGGGCGCTGGCGCGGCAGACGGGCGCCCGGGGGAGCGATCAGGGCTGACGGAAAACATGCGCCCGATAGTGCTTCAGTTCGGCGATGGAGTCCTTGATGTCCTCCAGGGCCAGATGAGCGCCTTCCTTGGTGAAGCCCTCCAGGGCAGCCGGATGCCAGCGTCTAGCCAGCTCCTTCACGGTGCTGACATCGATCATACGGTAGTGCAGAAAGGCATTGAGTGCCGGCATGTGACGCGCGAGGAAGCGTCGGTCCTGACAGATGCTGTTGCCGCACAGCGGGCTCATGCCCGGCTCCAGATACTGCCGCAGAAACGCCAGAGTCGCCGCCTCGGCAGCCCTCATATCGACGCTGCTCGCCCGCACCCGAGCAGTGAGTCCGGATCCGCCATGCTGCTTGACGTTCCAGTCGTCCATCTTGGCGAGTTCGGATTCGGGCTGATGGATGGCCATGACCGGCCCCTCCGCAATCACTTCGAGCTGACTGTCGGTGAGCAGCGTTGCCATCTCGATGATCACGTTCTCGTCCGGATCGAGCCCCGTCATTTCCAGGTCCATCCAGACCAGCGGTGCCTCCACTGTCGTCACCCGTCAGGACTCCCATCCACAGCGCTTGAAACCACGTAGAATACGGACCCGCCATGGAGGCGGCCAGCACAAGGCAAATGCGTGACCGAGCAGGACCATCCCAATGCGCCCCCCGAAGTGGTGCCGGCCGTCGTCGTCAGTCACCTGCGCAGCGAAGTGGAGGTGGCCACGCTGTCGACGCGCGGGGAACCCTCCGAGCGGCTGCGCTGTTTTCAGCGCAGCCGCAGCATCGAGGTGGTCACCGGCGATCGCGTCCTCATCGAGCGTGATCCGGAGCATCCGGAGCGCGGCGTCATCAACGAAGTGCAGCCGCGCCGCAGCCTGCTGCAGCGCCGCAATCGGTCCGGCGTCGTGCAGACCATCTGCGCCAACCTCGATCTGCTGCTGATCACCATTGCCCCCGACCCGCAGCCCCACGCCGATCTGGTGGACCGCTATCTGGTCGCGGCCGAACTCGACGACCTGAAAGCCGCCGTCGTACTCAACAAGTGCGACCTGGCGGCCGCCGGAGCGCCGGACATCCTGAGCCTGATCGACCTCTACGAGAGCTTGGGTATTCCCGTCTTCCGCTGCAGCGCTGTTGCCGGCATCGGCCTCGACGCCCTGCGTGACCTGATCGGCGAGCGCACCGCCGCGCTGGTGGGCCAATCCGGCGTCGGCAAGTCCTCGCTGCTCAATGCGCTGTTACCCGAGGCTGCCGCCGAAGTCGGCACCCTCACCGGCAACCGCAGTCGAGGCCACGGCCGCGGCCGCCACACCACCAGCACCGTGCGCCTGTATCCCATTGCCGGGGGCGTGATCATCGATTCGCCGGGCATCCGGGAACTCACGCCAGAGGTCACCGATCGAAGCCGCCTGATCACGGGCTTTCCCGAGATCGATCTGGCAGCGCGCCGCTGCCGGTTTCGCAATTGCCGCCACGACCGCGAGCCGGACTGCGGCGTCAGCGAAGCGCTGGCCGCGGGCCACATCGATGGGCGCCGCTGGCGCAGTTATCGCATCCTCGAAGCTGAGCTCGGCCAGGGCCGAAGATGAAGAAGCCGACCATGCTGTTCGCTACAATCAGCGCCGCGCACCCGCGCCCCAACCGGAGTGAACCATGACGCAACCGGACCCGGACCGCCTGCTGACACCAGAGGCGCTCGAGGCCCTGCCCCCGCAGCAGACCCTGCTGGTGGACGTGGGTTCAGCCCAACGCTACGCCGAGGCCCACATCCCGGGCGCCGTCCTGGTGACACCCGGCGAGCTGGTGGACGGCCGCCCGCCGGCCACCGGGCGCCTGCCCGAGCTGCAGCGCCTGAACGACCTGTTTTCCCGCATTGGCCTGCGCCCCGATCTCAAGGTGGTGGCCTATGACGACGAAGGGGGCGGCTGGGCCGGCCGCCTGCTCTGGACCCTGGACGTGGTGCGGCATGACAACTGGGCCTACCTGGATGGCGGCATCCATGCCTGGCAGGCCAGCGGCCGTCCGCTCGAATCGAAACCCAACGAGCCGGTCCCGGGTCGCGTGCAGGTCGAGATTCACTCAGGTCCGGTGACCGAGGCAGAAGCCATCATGCAGGCGCTGGCGAGGGGCGATGAGGATCTGCTGGTGTGGGATGCGCGGTCGGCAGCCGAATACCGCGGCGAGCGTCAGGCGGCGGCGCGCAGCGGCCACATCCCCGGCGCAGTCAACCTGGACTGGCTGGAACTGATGGACCGCGACCGGGAGTTGCGCCTGCGCCGGGATCTGGCCGAACTGCTCGCTGCCCGCGGCATCACCCCGGACAAGCAGGTGGTCACCCATTGCCAGACCCACCACCGCTCCGGGCTGACCTGGCTGGCGGCGCGCCTGCTCGGCTATCCGAGGCTCAGCGCCTACCCGGGATCCTGGTCGGAGTGGGGCAACCGCAGCGATACGCCCATCCACACCGGAGCTGCGCCGTGACCTTGGGGCAGCGCGCCTTCCTGTGGCTGCAGCACCTGTTACCGAAGACCCTGCTCACCCGCCTGGCGGGCGCATTCGCCCGCCGCAGGATTCCGCTGCTGACACCCTGGGTGATGCAGCGCTTCATTCAGGCCTACGGCGTCAACATGGCCGAGGCCGCCCAGCCCGACCCGTCTGCCTACGCCACCTTCAACGCCTTCTTCACCCGCGCCCTGCGCAGCGGTGCGCGCCCGCTGGCCCCGCCGCCGGCCCTGCTCTGCCCCTGCGACGGCGCCGTGTCGGAAGCCGGTGACCTCGACGGCGATCGCCTGCTGCAGGCCAAAGGCGTCACCTATACCGCCGCAGAGCTGCTCGGCGATGCCGAGCTCGCCGAATCGTTTCGCGGCGGCAGCTTCGCCACCCTCTACCTGGCCCCCAGGGACTACCATCGCGTGCACATGCCCGCCGACGGCATCCTCGAGTCCATGGCCTACCTGCCCGGCGGCCTGTTCTCGGTGAATCCCGCCACCGCCGCTGCCCGGGCCGGACTTTTCGCCCGCAACGAGCGGGTGGTCGCCACCTTCCAAGGGGCCGGTGACCGCTTCGCCATGGTGCTGGTGGGGGCCATGATCGTCGGCGGTATCCGCACAGCCTGGGCCGGTCGCGTGACGCCCCGCAGCGCCGAGCCCTGGCGGCTGGCCCTGGAAACCCGGCGGTTCTGCCCCCGCGGCAGCGAGATGGGGACCTTCGAACTGGGCTCGACCGTGATCCTGCTCTTCCCTCCCGGCCGGGCCCGGCTGGACAAGACGCTCACGCCCGGCCACAAGGTGCGCATGGGCGAAGCCATCGGCGAAGTCTTCGAACCCGACGAGCCGGTGCGCTGACCGCAGGTTGTCCCAAAACCCAGCGATGTACGTCTGTGGGAGTTCGCCAAGAACGTTCGTTCACGCTGTCGCGGAAGAAACATGCGATGCGCTGACTGTGGGCGCATTTCGACGGGATCGAAATGCGTCGCACGCAGTGCGCCGCGAAGCGGGGCGCGCCATGGATGGCGCGCAACAGAGCGCTAGCGCCCGCAGGGCGATGCGCCGATTGGCATGACGTTCAGCGAAGCCGGTGCCTTCAGCTTCGGCACAACCAGCTTCGGCACAACGCCTCGCAATCGGCCCATTCGCTGCGCGAACAGGGCTCTCCCACAATGGCGTGCTCCAATCTTAAAAGTTGTTTAAAAATCAAATGGTTGTCCTATTTTTCATAAGAGCTCTTCGACTCAGGCGGTTGCAGCAGCCGCTACAGCCGATGCCGACCGAACGGCAGCACGGCGTCGAGATCGTTAGCGCCGGTCATCAGCATCAGGACCCGGTCGAGGCCCAGCGCCACGCCGGCACAGTCCGGCAAGCCCTGCTCCAGAGCCGCCAGCAGGCGCTCGTCCAGCGCCGGCAGCCAGCGGCCGGAGGCCTTGCGATGCTCAAGATCCACCTCGAAGCGGCGCCGCTGCTCCGCGGCATCGAGCAGTTCGTGATAGCCATTGGCCAGCTCGATGCCGTCCACCACCAGCTCGAAGCGGGCCGCCACCGTGGCGCCTTGAGCGTCGGAGCGCAGCCGGGCCAGCGCGGCCTGTTCGGGGGGGAAATCATGGATGAAACTGGCACCGGCCAAACCCTCGAGGGCTTCCGCATAGGCCAGATCGAGCAAGGCCGTGCGCTCTCCGCCGGTCAGCGCCAGCACGTCCGCTTCCCGGCCCGACTGCTGAAAGTGCCGGCCCAGGGCCAGCAGCAGGGCAGCGGACGGCTCCGCCAGCGGGTCCACCCCGAGGCGGTCGGCGAGCAGATCACGAAAGCGCATGCGCCGTGCCGGGAAGCCATCGAGCAGGGGAGCCAGCAGAGCGTCCATCTCGGCCATGAGGGCAAAGTCGTCGAAACCGGGCCGGTACCACTCGAGCAGGAGGAATTCCGGGTTGTGCAGGCGTCCCGCCTCCTCGGCCCGGAACGCCCGGGCGATCTGGTAGATCGGCCCGGATCCCGCTGCCAGCAGCCGTTTCATGAAGAACTCGGGAGACGATTGCAGCACGAGGCCGGCATCGGTTCGCAGGCAATCGATGGCGGGGTCGGAGCCGGCGGTGGCGCCGAGAATGGGCGTGTCCACTTCGAGCACATTGCGGCCGGAGAAGAAGGTGCGCACCGAAGCCAGCAGCTCGGCGCGCCGCTTCAGGGTCGCTACGTCAGTGCCGGGCCGCCAATCGGCCACCCTCAACCCTTGGCGCGGCTCTGGTACTCGGAGGTCCGGGTGTCGACCCGCAGGATGTCGCCTTGGTTCACGAACAGCGGCACCTTGACCACGGCACCGGTGGAGAGGGTCGCGGGCTTGGTGCCGCCCTGAGCCGTATCACCCTTGAGGCCAGGGTCGGTCTGCACCACCTCGAGTTCGATGAAGTTCGGTGCCGCCACCAGCAGCGGCGCGTCATTCCACAGGGTGACCATGTAGATCTCCTGCTCCTTCAGCCACTGCTTGGCTTCCCCCACGGCCTCGGCGGAAGCCGCCACCTGCTCGAAGCTGCCGTCGGTCTTCATGAAGTGATAGAACTCACCGTCGGAGTACAGGTACTCCATATCGACTTCCATCACGTCTGCGCCGGGCAGCGATTCGCCAGACTTGAACGTGCGCTCCCAGACCCGTCCGGTCTTCAGGTTGCGCAGGCGGACCCGGTTGAACGCCTGTCCCTTGCCTGGTTTGACGAATTCGTTCTCGAGGATGTTGCAGGGATCACCGTCGAGCATCACCTTCAGCCCGGAACGGAATTCGTTGGTCGCAAAGGTCGCCATGTCGTCTCCACCGTGTAGCCTGGGCGAGGAAGCCCCGCCACGCGGGGCGCATCATAATCAATCGTCCCCCACAGCGGCCAGCAGCTCTCCGCAGGTTCGGAGTCGCTGCAAGGCCGGGGGCATCGTGCCCGCCTGCCACCACGCCTATACTCGCCCCGCACTCAGAAACCGGAGCCTGTCATCCATGCTTGCCCGTGCCCACGATCCCGACGCCTGGCGCACCCTCCTCGCCACGGCGGTGACGGATTCAGCGGAATTGCTCCGTCGCCTGGAGCTGAGCCAGCACCCGCTGGCCGCCACCCTGCAACCGGGCCCGAGTTTCCCGGTGCGCGTGCCGGAGCCCTATCTGGCCTGCATGCGCCGGGGGGATCCCGAAGATCCCCTGCTGCGGCAGGTGCTGGCGCTTGCAGACGAAGCGCACCCCGTGCCCGGATTCAGCACCGACCCCCTCGGTGAGGCAGGCCAGAACCCGCTGCCGGGCCTGCTGCACAAGTACCGGGGTCGAGCCCTGCTGATCGCCGCCGGCGGCTGCGCGGTGCACTGCCGCTACTGTTTCCGCCGCCACTTTCCCTATGGCGAGAACAACCCCGGCCGGCGCGGGCTCGAAGCGGCCCTGGGCTATCTGGCCGCGCACCCGGATATCCGGGAAGTCATCCTCTCAGGCGGTGATCCGCTGATGCTCGACGACGAAGCCTTGGGCTGGCTCGTGCAGCGGCTGGAGCAGATTCCCCATCTCACCCGCCTGCGCATCCACACGCGCTTTCCGGTGGTCATTCCGCAGCGCCTGACGCCGCAACTGGTGGCCCTGCTGGCGGGCACCCGGCTGCGCAGCGTGGTGGTGCTGCACGTTAATCACGCACGGGAACTCGGCACCGGCGTCACGGCTGCCGTCCTGCCCCTGCGGCAGGCCGGCATCCCGCTGTTCAATCAGGCCGTCCTGCTCAAAGGCGTCAACGACGACCTCGCCACCCTCATCGACCTCTGCGAACAGAGCTTCGATGCCGGCATTCAGCCCTACTACCTGCACCTGCTCGATCGCGTGGCGGGGGCTGCCCACTTCGAAGTGCCGGTTGCGGAAGCCCGCCGGCTCTACGAAGATCTGGCATCAGGCCTGCCGGGTTACCTGCTGCCTCGACTCGTGCGTGAGCGGGCCGGCGCCCCGGGCAAGGTGGTCCTGGCGCCACGCTGGGAAGCCCTGTGACGGCCCTGCACGCTGTTGCCGGGAGGCGGCCCGGAAGCCTGGCAAAGCGATGCGCAGATCAGTGACGACCCACGATGGGTTTGGGGCATACTGAGCGCTGAAGGACGGCGCCCTGCTGTCAGGCAGCGCGCCCCGCAGCGGCCGCCATCCGCCTCATGGAAGAGGGCCGTTTCACGAGAACCAGAGCACCACGTTCGACCTTGGAAGCAGACGGCATGACAGGCACAAGGCCGATCACTCTGTCCGTACCACCGCAGAAACTCGACGCGCTGACGTTCTGCGATGGCTCCCTGCGCGCCCTCGACGCCTGGGCTGCACCGCTTTACGCCATGGCGCCCGCGGAGGCCATCGACAAACTGCTGCCGGCACTGGTGGAGCTGAATCAGTGCAAGGCGGCTGCGGACACCCGCTTCAAGCAGCTCGAAATCCTGCGCCCGGTGGTCCACTTTCTCTGCAGCCGACTGACCCAGGAGATGCTGAAGCGGCCGATGCTCCTCGACGCCAGGGAGCAGCAGGCCCTGGGGGCCGCTCAAAGCCTGCAGACCCATCTGGCGGCCGGCTACAAGGTGGTGCTGGCCGGGAGCATGCAGTCCGGCCAGGGCGTGCACACCGAGGCCCTGCATCGCGCGATCTCCGAACTCGGTCAGACCCTGCTGCGTGCCCTGCAGCTTTACACGCCCGCGCCTCAGCGCCTGTGGCTGCAACTCCACCAGCTCTACTACCTGGCCGAGCGCAAGGGCGCCCTTGAGGCGACGGCCATGGATCCGGACCAGTCCAAGAGTCGCCCCACGAGCATTCGCACCATCTACATGCGGCTGCTGCTGCTCGGCTGTGCCCGTCCCAACATGCTGCGTCAGCAGGCCCTCGGGGCGCTGTTCAACGCCCTGGAAAGCTGGGCCGAGAAGGTGGAGTTCGGTGAACCCGAATCCGACGACCCGCTCTTGGTCGATCTCACGTCCGACCGGGCACCGGTGGAATCGGCCCGCTACACCACCCGGGCCGACGAGGATCGGCGCTGCCTGAAAACCGAGGCCTTGCTGAACATCCTGCGCCATCGCTTCGAGCAGGCCACCAGCCCGGGTTCCGACTTCAGCGGTCAGGGCGCCGACGACGCCGAACTGCTCAGCCACCTGATCCAGGCCTGGAGCCGCAGCGCCCGGCGGGCCTTCAAGCGCTCCCGGGCCCAGGGCAAGCTGGAAATCTGCATCGGCCTGCCTGCCCTGCACTTCCACAGCGCCGGCGGCATTCCCCTCAAGGCCCAGCTGCGCGGACGTCGCAGTCTGCGCCATGAAGACCGCGATGAGGATCTGGTGCTCGACCCCTTTGCCGGGGCGGGGGATGTCGGCGGCGCCCGTCAGGAGCCGGCCCGGGTCAGCACCGGGGCCCCCAGGATGCCCGCCGAGGACACCCACTTCCCCATCTCCAGCCTGCAACTGGACGACATTTCACCCGGAGGCTATGGCCTGGTGTGGAGCAGTCAGCCGGACGCGGAACTGCATGCGGGTGAACTGGTGGGCCTGCGCAAACCTGGCGACGCCCAGTGGTCCGTGGCGGTGGTCCGCTGGTGCCGCAACCAGCCCGGCGAGCTGCGTCTGGGTGTGGAGCTGCTGGCGCCGCGGGCCGCTTCCGCCTGCATCCGGCCCCTCGGGCAGAACACGGCCTGGAATGCCTGGGGTCCGGCACTGGTCCTGCCCGAGGTCAGCGCCCTCGGGCAACCGCCCTACCTGATCACCGAGGGCGGCGCGTTCAGCCCGGGTCAGAAGGTCATGCTCAATCAGTACGGCAGCGGTCTGAGGGCCCGGCTCGAAGTGCTCGAGCGCACCAGTCACGGCTTCGCCGAATTCCGTTTCGAATCTCTCGGTGACCACAGCGAAACCACCGTCCACACAGGTATCGAAGTGGACTATCTCGACGACGAGACCGAGATCGAACTGACGGGCACCGGCCCCTGGTCCGAACAGCACGGCAGCTGACGCAACGGTTCGACAAGCCGTGGTCCAGGGCATACATTTGATCGCTTTACTCCGGGGATGGAACCCTCCGCCCCGGGCTCACCAGACGCCACGGTTATTCACCCAGTCAGATGTCACAACAGCGCTCACTGCGTCTTAGGATTCCGGCCCGCTCAGACTCCGCGCCGGCCTGCTGCAATGGCGATGCAGCCCAACTCGCGGCCTGGATCGACGGGCTGCCGCTGCAGGATGCAGAGCATTGCGGACGCGAGCTGCAGGTTGCCCTGGCGGAACTCAACCGCTTTGCCACCGAGCCGGACACCCGTTTCGCCCTGCTCGAACTGCTTCGGCCCACGGTCCACTACACCTGCTCCAGCCTGTCGCGGGGCTGGCTCCACCAGACCCTGGTGCTGGACAGGGCGCAGCAGGAGCTGGCCGGACTGGCGCAGTCTCTCCAGAACCAGCTGGCCACAGGCTACAAGGTCGTCATCGTCGACTGCCTGCGCAGCGGTGCCGACTTCGATCAGCCCCTGGTTGAGCGCAGTCCCGGAGCCCTGATAGCCCAGGCCACCCATCGCGCCCTCACCGACCAGAGTCGGACCTTGCTGCGCTCCCTGCAGCTCTACACGCCGGCGCCGGCCCGCCTCTGGCATGACTGCCATCAGCTCTACAACCTCGCTGCGAGCTACGGGTTCCTCGACCATCCCGTGACCGATCCCGAGAATCAGCTGCGTCCGACGACGGCCGTGGCCGATGCCTACCTGCGGTTGCTGCTCCTCGGCAGCAGCCGCCCCAACATGCTCAGGCAGAGTTCCATCGGCGCCCTGTTCCAGGTGCTCGAGGACTGGAGCTGCCATGCCCGGCTCAGACCGCGGACGCAGGGCAGCGAACCCTTTCTGCTGGTGGACATCAGCGGCGACAATGCGCCCGTCAGCACCCGCAGCTATCGCGAGCAGATCCCGGAAAACGCCGAACTCCAGGAACTCGATGCCTCGACGCTGGTGCAGCTGCTCAACGCCCAGCTCGCCGGCAGCGGCAGCGCCGACATCCTGCTGCCGGACTTTCTGACTCCGGATCTGATCAGGCACGTGGTGCAGGCCTGGGGCGTGCTGAGCAAGCGTGCGTTCCGCCGGGTGTCCGCCAGCGGCCAGCTGGACATCTGTGTCGGTCTCGCCACCCTGCACGATCTCAGCACCAGCCAACGTGCCAGGCTGCGCCAGCATCGCGTGCTCCTTGCCGATACCTCTCCCGGCGGCTACGGCATTCGCTGGGATGGCGAAATCCCGGTGAGTTTGCAGACGGGAGAACTGGTGGGCGTACGCGAGACTGCCGATCACCACTGGGCCATCGCCGTCGTGCGCTGGCTGCAACGCCGGGACAACACGACAGCACTGGGCGTGGAACTGCTCGGACCTCGGGCTCTGCCCGCCAGTGCGCGGCCGCTGCGGGCCCGCGGCAGCGTGGAGGAGGCCTCGGCGGCCCTGCTCCTGCCGGAGTTGAAGGCCATCAACCAGCCGGCCATGCTGATCACGCCGCCTGACCGCTTCACGGTAGGAGAGAAGGTGCTGCTCGAGCAGGGCGGCAGGGAGTTGCGGGCATTGCTCGTGCGCAGCAATCATGCCAGCGTCAGCTTCTGCGAATTCGAGTTCCAGGAACTCGACGCACCGGCACACTCCCCCTGGACCGGCATCGAGGTGGAACACCTCAGCGAGGAAGACTTTTGGGAAAGCGTGGACTACCACACGGATACGGCACCCCGCGGCCGCTAACATCGGCCGCGGGAAACTCAGTCGCACGCCGACCCGAAGGCATGCGCTCCACCGCTCGTCAACGGGAATGACTCGAGGCGCATGAGCCGTACGGAGCCAATTCATCTGATCATTGCCGATCCCTCCGAAAACAGCGCGGAGGAGATCGTCAGCGAATTGCGCAATGCCGGGCACGCGACCCGGGCCCAACATGTGGCCAACATCGAACAACTGGACGCCCTGCTGCACGGTCAGCGCTGGGATCTCATGCTTTGCCGCCGCGATGACGAGGCCGAATATCAGCCCGAGGACCTGATCGCCAGGGTCCGGCAGCAGGAACTCGACTGCGCCACGATCCTGATCGAGAACAGCACCGACCCCGAGCGTCTGACCAGCGGTCTGAAAGCGGGCGCCACCGACGTCATTCTCGACGGCCAGGACGAGCGCTTCCTGCTGGTGGTGCGGCGGGAACTCTCCAACGTGGCCGAGCGTCGCAAGCGCCGCCACGCCGAACTGGCGATGAAGGAATCCGAGCGTCGCAATCAGCTGCTGCTCGACAGCTCCCGGTCCGCCATCGCCTATGCCCACGAAGGCATGCACATCTACGTCAATCGCGCCTACGTGGATATGTTCGGCTATGCCGATCAGGACGAGCTCGCGGCCATTCCCCTGCTCGACATGATTGCTCCCGAGCATCAGACGACGTTCAAGCAGAAGCTCAAGGACTTCGACGCCGAAGCATCCACCGATGCCTTCCCTATCAGTTGCGTGCGTCAGGATGGCAGCAGCATCGAAGGCAGCATGACCCTGACCATGGCCGCCTTCGACGGCGAACCCTGCATGCAGGTGCTGATCCGCCACGATGAACCCGCCGCCAGCAGTGAAGAGATCCAGCAGATCAGATCTCAGGACCCCACCACCGGCCTGCTCAACCGGCCCTATTTCCTCGAGCGCCTCGATCAGGCCGTGGAAGATGCACGCCGGGAACGTCACAGCGGTGGGCTGATGATGCTGCAGATCGACGACTTCGCCGACGTTCGGGAACAGGCTGGGCACACGGGAACTGATGCCCTGGTCCGGGAAATGGCCGAGGTTCTCGACCGCGCGCCCGGCGACGACGTGATTCTCGCCCGGCTCGGCGACGATACCTTCGGCGTGCTCACCCGCGACTGTGGTCGCGATGAACTGCAGAAGCTTGCCGACGGCTACGGCAGCGCGGTGGAGGAACACCTGTTCTCCGCCGGCGACAAGACCGTTCGCCTCACCCTGAGCATCGGCATGGCACTGATTGGCAGCCGCTCAGAGAGCGCCCAGGAAGCCCTCACCCAGGCCAGCCGCGCGACCAGCCACGTCCGCGAGATCAACAAGGAAGGCAACGGCAGCTACCTCTTCGATCCGGCGGACTTCACCACCGATCGCAGCAGCAGCATGGACCCCGGCGACGAACATGCCCGCGAGATCCTCAACCTGCTGTCCGACGGCATCAAGAACAACGCCCTGGTGCTGCTCTTTCAACCCATCGTCAGCCTCCATGGCGAAGCGCGGGAGCACTACGAAGTGTACCTGCGCCTGCCCGACGGCAAAGGCAATCTGCTGACGCCGGATGATTTCATCCACCTCGCGGAACAGGCCGGCATGGGCGGGCGCCTCGACCGCTGGGTAGTGCTGCAGTCGGTGCGCAAACTCGCGGCCCGGCGTGGCGAGGGACGCGACGCCCGGCTGACCATCAACCTCACCCATAATGCCCTCACCGACGACAGCTTCCTGCCCTGGCTGAAGGTGGCCCTGAAGGCGGCCAAACTGCCGCGGGAAGCCGTGGTACTGCAGTTCACGGAGATCGCCGCCACCACCTATCTGAAGCAGGCAAAGGCCTTCAGCGAGTCACTATCCAAACTCGAGTGCATCGTCGCCTTGTCCCGCTTCGGCGGATCGGTCAACCCCTTCGGAACCCTGCGCCATCTCGAGGTCGCCTACGTGAAGCTCGACGGGGCTCTGATCAGCGACATCACCGGCGACGAGGACAGTCGCAAAAAATTCAGCGCCATGATCAAGCAGCTCGAGGAAGGCGGCCATCACCCGGTGGTGCCCATGGTGTCCGATGCCCAGATCCTCGCGCAGCTGTTCCAGGCTGGCGTCAACTACGTTCAGGGCAACTACTTTGCCGAGCCTGCTCCCGATATGGACTACGAATTCCAGTCCGATCTCTAACTGGCGCCACCCTGTTGGTCGTGGGCGTGGGCGAGGTCGTCATCCGTGAACCCGAGCAGATAGAGAATGGCATCGAGACCCAGCTCCGACAGCGACTGCTCGGCAGACTCCCGCACCAGGGGCTTGGCCCGAAAGGCGATGCCAAGCCCGGCAATGGACAACATCGGCAGGTCATTGGCGCCATCACCCACTGCGATCACCTGATCGAGGGTAATGCGCTCAGTCGCGGCAATCTCCCGCAGCAGAGCCGCTTTGCGTGCCCCGTCCACCACCTCTCCGATCACCCGGCCCGTCACCTGGCCGGAGACGATCTCGAGCTCGTTGGCGTGGACATAATCGATACCGAGACGCTGCTGCAGGCGGCGCCCGAAGTACTGGAAGCCACCCGAGAGAATGGCCGTCTTGTAGCCCAGGCGCTTGAGGCTCGCCACCAGCCGTTCCGCGCCTTCGGTGATCGGCAGAGCGTCGGCGACCGCAGCCAGGACCTTGGCATCCAGACCCTCGAGCAGCGCCACCCGTCGGCGGAAGCTTTCAGTGAAATCCAGTTCTCCGCGCATGGCCCGCTCGGTGATCCCGGCCACCTCCTCGCCGACGCCCGCATGGCGCGCGAGTTCGTCGATGACCTCGGTCTCGATCAGCGTGGAATCCATGTCGAAACAGATCAGGCGGCGATTGCGCCGGTAGACGTTGTCCAGCTGAAAGGCAATGTCGATTCCAAGCTCGCCGGAAGCGGTAAGAAACTCCGCCCGGATGGCCTGCTGATCGGAGAGGTCGCCGCGCAGAGAGAGCTCGACGCTGGAACGCGCCCGCTCGGGTTCCACTTCTTCGATGAGTCCGCCCGACAGGCGCCGCATGGCATCGATGCGCAGCCCGTGGCGCGCGACGATGGCGGTGACCCGCGCAAGATCCCTCGCCGTGAGGCGTCTCGCCAACAGGGTCACAATGTAGCGATCCCGAAGCTGACGCGTGACCCACTCCTGCCAGCGCGCCTGGGCCATGGGTTCACAGCTGACACTGAGACCGAGTTCATGGGCGCGGAAGAGCACATCCTTGAGAATGGGCGCGCTGTCCGATGCTGCGGGCAGCGCCACCACGATGCCAAGCACCGACTGACCGTGGATGACCGCCTGACCGACGTCGCGGATCTCCACCGGATGCGGCGCGAGCACGGACATGAAGGCCGCAGCGAGCTCGCTTCGTTCGGCGCCCATGACGGAGATGAGGAGCAGATCCTGCCTCACTGTGCAGCCCCTCCCAAGGGACCCTCGTGCTGGCGCCCGATTCGCCGTTCCGGGTGCCCATGTGCAGTCGTCGTCGAGGTTAGAATGGCGGTCGCCAGACGGCGATCGCGGCACTTCACCGGAGTCCATCCACTTGCCAGCTCCAAGCGCTTCCCCTTCTAGGGCACGGTCCGTCAATCCACCGCGTGAGCCCCTCTGGCTCAGTGCGGTGCTCATCGCCATCGTCCTCGGCGTCCTGCCGGTCACATTCGCCGCACTTGCTGTCAACGCCCAGAACAACGCGGCCGCGAGCGCGCGCTATGGTAGCACCATCGCCGAACGACTCGCTTCGAACGCCGTCGATCCGCTGCTGGCGGACGATCTCATCGGCCTGAGTCTGCTGGTCAGGGAATACAAGGCCCTCGACGACATCGCGACGGCCGCCGTTTACGGCGCTGACGACCGCCTTCTCGCCGCCGCAGACGGCGCCGCCACCAGCCCGGCGCGCCTGGAGCGGACCCCCCTGCCCGGCATCCACATCCAGGCCATTCGCCTGGAGGAGAACATCGCGGGCTATGCCCGCATTGCCCTGCGACCAAGCGGCGCCCAGCAGAGCCAGCCCGCCCTGCTGCTGGCCGCCCTGGCCGCCATGGCGCTGCTCACGGCGGCCGGCGCCTGGCTCGGCGGGCGCATGGACCTGAAGCTTGGAGCCGCACGGGAGGAACTCGAAGACGTCACCGGCCAGCGGGCCCACTGCCGCGGAAATCTGGCCGCCCTCATCGAACTCGGCCAGGACATCACCGCCGAACGCGAGGCGGAACCGGAAGCCGGCAGGCTGCGGGAACGGCAGCTCTATGTCCTCGTCGTCAACCTGTTCAATCAGATCTCGCTGCCGGCATCGGCCCGCCACGACGTCCTCGATCAATGTGAGGCTGCGTTGGAACAGGTATGCCGACTCTATGGTGGGCGCCAGGAAGAACTGCCGCGCACCGGTATCCTGCTCACCCTCGATGCCCTGAGCGACAGTGGCGATCATGCCTTTCACGCCATCTGTGCCGCGCTGCTGGCCCAGCGCGTGTTTGCCAACCTCAACGCCGAGCGGGCGCGCAGTGGCGAAGTGCAGCTGGCGCTGCGCATCGGTCTGGAACGGGTTTCGGAGGAGGAAAGCAGCAGCCCGCCGGAGGTGATGGCCCAGGCCTTCCCGGAAAGCGTCTCCCGCGGCATCACCCTGAGCGCCTTGGCGCGCGATGAAGGCATCGCCATCGGCGACGAAGTGCTCAAGGCCTGCAGTGACCCCGAACGCCTGATCCGTGAGCCGCTGCAATCCGCCGCCCTGCGGGCCCTGGGCGGCAGCGGTCACGCCTGGCTGGTACGTGATCTGGCATCCGGCTATCGCGGCCTGCTGGACCGCCAGGCTCAACTGCTGCTGGGTTCCACGTAGCGGGCAGAAGCTGACGATGTCGTCTTCGTTGAACGTCATGCAGATCGGCGCATTTCGCTGTGCGAAATAGCGCTCTCCCACAGTGACGCCTCGCTCGAAGCTGATGGAGCGCTAAAGCACCACCTCCACCCGGTCGACGCGCTGGAAGCCGCGGGGCAGGCGGTTGCCGCGACGGGCGCGCTGGCCGACGTAGGCTTCGAGGTCACTCTGCTTCAGGCGCAGATAGCGCTGCCCGGCATGCACCAGCACCTCTCCGTCGGGGGGCACGCTGCAGACCGCCAGCAGCGTCTCCTCCCCCGACTCGAAACTGGCCTTGGGAATGTTGATGATCTTGTTGCCCTTGCCGCGGGCGAGTTCCGGCAACTCGGCCACCGGGAAGGCCAGCAAGCGGCCGGCGCTGGTCACGGCCACCAGCGTGTCCGTTTCAGGATGCTGCACGACGCTCGGCGTCACCACGGCCGCGCCGGCGGGCAGCGTCAGGACCGCCTTTCCCGTTCGATTCTTGCTGACGAGGTCACTGAGCCGCACCACGAAGCCGTAGCCGGCGGAAGACGCCAGCACCACTGCACCCGAGGGCTCGCCAATGAGCAGCCCGCAGAACGTGGCCCCGGAGGGGGGACTCAGACGTCCGCTCAAGGGTTCGCCGTTGCCGCGTGCGGAAGGCAAGGTATGGGCCGGCAGTGAATAAGCACGGCCACTGCTGTCCACGAACAGCAGCAGATCGTTGCTGCGGCCGCGCACCATGGCCATGTAGCCGTCCCCGGACCGATAGGCAAGTTCCTTGGGATCAATGTCATGACCTTTGGCGGCGCGAACCCAACCCTTCTCCGAAAGAATGACCGTTACCGGCTCGGTGGAGAGCAACTCCTCATCGGCATAGGCCCGGGCCTCGTCCCGTGCCACCAGCGGTGAGCGGCGGTCGTCGCCGAAGGCTTCGGCATCGGCGGCCAGTTCGTCCACGAGCAGTCGCTTCATTCGGCGGGCCGAGCCGAGAATGGCCTCCAGATCACCCTTCTCAGCCGCCAGCTCGCCTCGTTCCTGCTCGATGCGGATTTCTTCGAGCCGGGCCAGCTGACGCAGCCTGAGGTCGAGAATGGCCGTGGCCTGGGCATCCGTGAGGGTGAAGCGCTCCATCAATGCCTGTTTGGGCTTGTCCGCTTCGCGGACGATGCGGATCACCTCGTCCACATTGAGATAGGCGATCAGCAATGCTTCGAGGACGTGCAGGCGCTCGTCGATGCGATCGAGCCGATACTGCAGCCGCCGCCGGACGGTTTCGCGGCGGAACTGAAGCCACTCGGTGAGCATGGACTTCAGGCCCCGTACCCCGGGGCGTCCGTCGAGGCCGATTACGTTCATGTTGATGCGGTAGCTGCGCTCGAGGTCCGTCGTCGCGAACAGATGGGCCATCAGACGCTCGGCGTCGATGCGGTTGGAGCGCGGCACGATGACGATGCGAATGGGATTTTCGTGATCGGACTCGTCGCGCAGATCCACTACCGTGGGCAGCTTCTTGGCCTGCATCTGCGCGGCAATCTGCTCGAGCACGCGGGCGGGCGAAACCTGATGAGGCAACGCGCTGACGACGATGTCACCCTGCTCCATGCGCCAGACTGCCCGGGCGCGGATGCTGCCGCGGCCGCTTTCGTAGAGTTCCTTGATGTCGGCCTTCGGCGTGACGATTTCGGCTTCCGTCGGGTAGTCCGGCCCCTTGATGTGCTCCATGAGGGCATCGAGGTCTGCAGCGGGTTCCTCGAGGAGGCGAATGCAGGCGGCAGCGACCTCCCGCAGATTGTGGGGCGGAACGTCCGTCGCCATACCCACGGCAATGCCCGTCGTGCCGTTGAGCAGCAGCACGGGCAGCCGCGCCGGCAGCACCTTGGGCTCTTCCAGGGTGCCGTCGAAATTCGGCTGCCAGTCCACGGTGCCCTGGCCCAGTTCGCTGAGCAGGAGCTCAGCGTGCCGGGACAGGCGCGCCTCGGTGTAGCGCATGGCGGCGAAGGACTTGGGATCATCCGGAGCACCCCAGTTGCCCTGACCGTCCACGAGGGGATAGCGATAGGAGAAGGGCTGGGCCATCAGCACCATCGCCTCGTAGCAGGCGGCATCACCGTGGGGGTGGAATTTGCCCAACACGTCACCGATGGTGCGCGCCGACTTGGTGTACTTGGCCGTCACGGTCAGTCCGAGTTCGGACATGGCGTAGATGATACGGCGCTGCACCGGCTTCAAGCCGTCGCCGATGTGGGGCAGCGCGCGGTCGTTGATGACGTACATGGAGTAGTCCAGATAGGCCTTCTCCGTGTACTGCCGCAGCGGCATGCTCTCGACGGCGAAGCCGTCTCCCTGTTCGAGATCCGACATGGGCCGGGTCCTCCTGAATATTGAACAGCGGTCCGCTCAGACTTCGAGGTCGGCCTCGTGCCCCTTGCGCTCGAGCCAGTCGCGACGGTCACCTGCGCGCTTGCGCGCCAGCAGCATGTCCATCAGCTTGAAAGTCTCCGCATCGGAATCAATGGTGAGCTGAACCAGACGCCGGGTGTCCGGCGCCATGGTGGTCTCTCTGAGCTGCAGGGGATTCATCTCGCCTAAGCCCTTGAAGCGCTGGACGGTGATCTTGCCGGTCTTTTTCTCGGCTGCGATCTGATCGAGGCGGCCCTGCTTCTCGCCATCGTCGAGGGCGTAGTAAACGTCCTTGCCCACATCGATGCGATACAGCGGCGGCATGGCCACGAACACGTGGCCGGCCCGGACCAGCGCCGGGAAGTGGCGCTCGAACAAGGCGCAGAGCAAGGTCGCGATATGCAGCCCGTCGGAGTCAGCGTCGGCCAGGATGCAGACCTTGCCGTAGCGCAGCCCGGTGAGGTCGGTGGAGTTCGGATCCACGCCCAGGGCCACGGCAATGTCGTGCACCTCCTGGCTGGCGAGGATCTGATTCGAGTCCACCTCCCAGGTGTTGAGAATCTTGCCCCGCAGCGGCATCACGGCCTGGAACTCCCGATCCCGCGCCTGCTTGGCGGAGCCGCCGGCAGAGTCGCCTTCCACCAGGAACAGCTCCGAACGGCGGACATCGGCACCGGCACAATCCGCGAGTTTGCCGGGTAAAGCGGGTCCGGACGTCACTCGCTTGCGCGCCACCTTCTTGGCGGCCTGCACCCGACT
This sequence comes from Gammaproteobacteria bacterium, assembly GCA_020832085.1. GTDB lineage: Bacteria > Pseudomonadota > Gammaproteobacteria > Pseudomonadales > Azotimanducaceae > SLTB01. Next base: position 39,941 of record JAFIFJ010000130.1, read on the forward strand.
CTGGGCGCTCCTGATGGCAATCTCGGCAATCCGTTCCGCTTCCGCGGTGTGCTGGTTCAGCCACAGGCTGAAGGCATCCCGCGCCACCCCGGACACGAACACCGCCGACTGCCGCGAGGACAGACGCTCCTTGGTCTGGCCGGAGAACTGTGGATCATGCAGCTTCACCGACAGCACGTAGGCGCAGCGTTCCCAGAGATCCTCCGGTGCCAGCTTGAGCCCCCGCGGCAGCAGGTTGCGCAGCTCGCAGAATTCCCGCAGCGCCTCGGTGAGACCGCTGCGCAGGCCGTTGACGTGCGTGCCGCCCTGGGCGGTGGGAATGAGGTTGACGTAGCTCTCGGCCAGCAGTTCACCGGCATCCGGCAGCCACTGCACGGCCCACTCCACAGCCTCGTCGTTGCCCGCGCTGCGATAGCGGAACGGTGGCGTCGGCACCGACTCCCAGCCGTCTGTGGCCTGACTCAGATAGTCCGCCAGACCGTCTTCGTAGTACCAGGTGATCTCTTCGGGCTCACTGCCGCTGCGATCCCGGAACACCACCTCCAGCGCCGGGCACAGCACGGCCTTGGCGCGCAGCAGGTGCTTGAGTCTGGCTACCGAAATCTTCGGCGAATCGAAGTAGGAGGCGTCCGGGCGGAAGCGGATGCGGGTCCCCGTCGTGCGCTTGCCGGTACTGCCGATGACTTCCAGCGCAGTCACGGGATCGCCGTGCTCGAAGCGGATGTGATGCACCGCCCCGTCCCGCTTGACCTCGACTTCCAGCCACTCCGAGAGGGCATTGACCACGCTGACCCCGACGCCATGCAGGCCGCCGGAGAACTGGTACTGCTCGGAGGAAAACTTGCCGCCCGCATGCAGCCGCGTGAGGATCAGTTCCACCCCGGTCACGCCATGTTCCGGATGCACATCCACCGGCATGCCGCGACCGTCGTCCACCACTTCGATGCTCTGATCCGCCTCGAGGGTGACCTCGATGCGCCGGGCATGGCCGGCCAGGGCTTCATCGACGCTGTTGTCGATGACTTCCTGAACGAGATGATTGGGTCGGCTGGTGTCGGTGTACATGCCGGGGCGCTTGCGCACCGGCTCGAGTCCGGTCAGGACCTGGATGGATTCAGCGAGGTACTGCTTGGTCATCGAGAATCCGCGTGGCTTGAAGACCGCGCAATCTTAACTGGAGTGACGGACGCTGCGTAGCGGCGAGGGCGAATTCCTTCGCCGGCACGCCTCAATCACCACCGCCGATGACCACCGGCACCGGTTCCCGACCCTCGGCCAGACAAAGTGAGAGGTACTCACCGAGGAAGCGGTTGAGCTGCACTTTCTCGTCAGGCTGACGCATCTTGCCGTTGGGATACTCATAACGGCCCTCGAAACGATCCTCGCCCTGGTAGGCGGTGACCTCGGCCGTCTGGGCATCGTGATAGAGCCGCACCGTGAGGCGGGGTGCCGGCAGCAGCGGATGCCACTCGGATGCCGAGCGCTCGAAGTCCACCGTCAGCGTGGTGGTGTAGGGACAGCGTTCGAGAACGCGGAAGCGCAGCAGACGGTGCTCGGCCTCGAGCAGGGTCAGGGTCAGGCTGCGCTCGTCACGGTCGAAGAGCTCAGGCAGCAGCCTGTGCAACCGCACATAGTTGGCATCGCACTCCGCCATGTGTGCGACCAGATCCACCTTGTAGCGCTTCAGCGCCATGCCTGCTCCTGCGGCCACTTGGATGCCCGTGACGATCACTTTCCTCTGCAGGGGAACGATAACACGGGGATGCCGCGGAAACGCGGCAGGGTCTGCGTGACGTCTTCAGAGGCCTTCAGCGGGGTTCGCGCCAGGAGCGCTGGGGCAGGCAGCGGACCAGCGGCGGGGACGACTCAGGTGGACAGCAGGGCGTCACCGGCAAGCCAGCGCCTGCGGAGCTGCTCCCGATTGAGCAGCAGCCACTGCAGGCCGATGATGCCGGCCGCGTTGCGCACCTCCCCCGCCTGCAGCGCGGCCTCGGCCGCGGCGAAGTCCAGCACATGCACCCGGATGTCCTCGTGCTCGCTATCGAGCCCGTGCAGCCCTCCGGCCTGGGCCGCGTCCACCCGGCCACAGTACAGCAGCACCTCCTCGGTGCTGCCGCCGGGGCTCACCTGATAGCGGCAGATGAACTCCAGCGCAGCGACTTCCAGTCCGGCCTCCTCATGGGCCTCGCGCCGCGCCACCTGTTCCGGAGACTCGCCGTCCTCGACGATGCCCGCCACCAGTTCCAGCAGCCAGGGCGAATAGGCCATGTCCAAAGCGCCGATGCGGAACTGCTCGATGCAGACCACCTGATCGCGGACGGGATCGTAGGGCAGCATGACCACGGCGGGCTCGCGGACGAACAGCTCCCGCTGCATTTCCCCGCTCCACCCCCCTGCAAACAGGCGATGGCGGAGGCGGAGTACATCCATGCGGAAGAAGCCCTGCCAAGCCGGACTCCGGGCCAGCACCTCCACGTCGTCACGGCTGAAGCCGGCAGTCCGCCAGGACACGACGCTCAGCTCTGTTCCGAGCGGCGGGGACGCGGTGGCGCAGTGGGCGGCGGCGGCTCTTCGAGCCAACGGTTCAGCACCAGCAGATCGGCCGGCGTCAGCAGCCCTGCCTGGCGCTTGAGATTGATGACGTCGAGGACGAAGTCGATGGTGGAATTGGCTTCGTCGCGGATGGCCGAGAACAGCAGGCGCTGGGCATCGAGGACATCGACGATGTTGCGCGTCCCCACCTCGTAGCCCGTTTCAGCGGCTTCCAGTGCGGAGCGCGCCGACACGATGGCCTGAGCCCGGGCCCGGGTACGGGCCACGTTGCGACGCACGCTGATGTGCAGGGCACGGGTGTTCTGGGTCACCTGCCGCACGGTGGCGTCGTAGAGCTGGACCTGACTGTCGTGACGGGCCGCTGCGCGCCGGCGGTTGGCGCTGATGGCGCCACCGGCGAAGACCGGCACCGACACGTTCACGCTGAGCGTGGTGTCCTTACCGTCTGCAGGGAACCTATCGGGGGGCCCCCCCGCCATGTCGCCCGACAGCACCCGACGGGTGACATCCGTCGTCCTGTCCGCATACGACAGCTGCAACGCTACACTGGGCAGATGCTCGCTGGCAGCAGCGCGGGCATCATGCTCCGCCACGTGCCGCTGCTGCAGGGCGACCTTGATGTCGGCATTGTGCTGCAGCGCGAACTCCACCCACTCGGCCATGCCCTCCGGGGTGGGATCCATGACCGGAAACTCGTCCTGCAACTGCCAGAGCTGGCTGTGGCTGCGGCCGGTGATCACCGACAGGTTCTCCAGGGCCACCTCGACGTCGCCCTCGAAGCCGAGGCGGTCGGCGGTGGCGATGTCGTAGGCTGCCCGCGCCTCGAAGACGTCGGTAATGGCCACGAGGCCCACCTCGAAGCGCTGTTCCACCTGCTCGAGCTGGCCGCTGAGCGCCGCTTCCTGGGCCAGGCTGGCCTGCAGGTTCGCCATGGCCCGCAGGACGGCAAAGTAGGCCTCAGCCGTGCGCACCATGAGATCCTGCTGGGCCACCGTGAAGTCGGCCCGCGCCTGCTCGGTGAGATCCCGCCCGCGCTGGAAGCGGAACCAGGCCGGGAGATCGAACAGGGGCTGCTGCAGGGTGACTGACCAGCGCTCGGTCTCCCGGTCACTGTTGGTGAAGTTGGGAATAACCTCGCCGCCCCCGATGGGGAAAGCCCCACGATCCTTGATCTCGGAGTCCTGATAGGTATACGCCGCCTCGATGCGCGGCAGGATCTCCGCCAGACCCAGCCGCCGCTCCTCGAGCCCGGCGCGGAACGACGCCTCGGCCGCCGCCAGGCTGCGGTCGTTGCGCAGCGCCAGTTCGTACACGCCAGCCAGCGTGTTCTGCCAGTGAGCCTCCTGGGACGGGTCCGGCGGCGGCAGCGTCTGTACCAGATCCTCCCGCCAGACCTCGCCAGCGGTGGCGAACTCGGCGGCTGCCGGAGTCGTCAGAGCTGCACAGACAAGCAGCGCGCCCGCAGCGAGGCACGAAAATCGAGGGGAATCGAATGTCACAGCAAGCTCACTCCGATCAACTGTCCGAGGGTCGGGCCCGATGCTTTCTACTCGCAGGATCAAGCTGCGGTCAAGACAGACCCTGCCCCCAGGGCCCATGCTGCACCCTACCGGGCAGGCGACCGGGTGTCATCTTCGTTCCGTCGCAGGAGCACTTCGCCCGATCCCATCCGCGCCGGGCCGGGAGCCCGTTGGGTTCGCTGCAGGCAAGCCGCAAAGGCGCGGCGTCAGAGTGCACGAATATCGGCCAGGATCGCGCCCAGCGCGCCCCGATTGGCTTCCACCACACTTCGTGCTGCGTCGCTGCGCTGCTGCCAGAGTTCGTCGTCGCCAAGTACGCGTTCCATGGCCCGCGCCAGTTCATCGGCGTCAGCCACCACTTCGAGCGCGCAGGCCTCCCGGAAGCGCTGCGCCACGTCCGTGAAGTTCGCCAGGTGAGGGCCGCTGAACAGCGGCAGACCATGCCAGGCAGGCTCGATGGGATTGTGGCCGCCGTGGGGCACCAGGGAGCCCCCCAGAAAGGCCACGTCAGCAAGGCCGTAGAGCGCAATCAGTTCGCCCATGACGTCCCCGAGCAGCAGGCGGCTGCCCGCCGGCACCTCACCCGCCGACAACCGGGCTGCAGCCAGCGGCGATTGCTCCATGAGACGCCAGACGGCATCGAAGCGGTGGGCATGCCGGGGCACGATCAGCAGGCGCCAGTCCGGGTGCCTGCGCAACAGTGGCACACAGGCGGCCAGCAGGCGCTGCTCCTCGCCGGCGTGGGTGCTCGCGGCAATGAGCAACGGGCCGTCATCGGTACCGAGCCGTTCCCGGGCCCGGTCCATCCGCACCGAAAGATCGCCGGGCAGGAGGGCATCGAACTTCATGTTGCCGGGGCAGGTGACACGCTCCGGCCGGGCTCCGAGCGCGATAAAGCGCTGCGCACTGCCGCTGTCCTGACAGGCAATGAGATCGACGCCATCGAGCATGTCCCGGGTCAGGCCGCCAAGCCGGCGATAGCCGGCGGCTGAGCGCTCTGAGAGGCGGGCATTGACCAGCACCACCCGTACCCCGAAGCGCTGACACTCGTGGATCAGGACCGGCCAGAGCTCGGTCTCGATCAGCACCAGCAGGCGCGGCCGGGCCCGGCGCAGGAAGGCCCTGATGCTGAACGGCAGATCGAAAGGCAGCCAGCTCAGATGAACACTGTCGCCAAGCAGTTCCCTGGCCCGGTCGCGACCGGCAGCCGTGGTCACAGTGAGGATGCGCGGGGCGCTCGGTGCCAGGGCTTCGAGACCGCGCAGCAGGGGCACGGCCGCCACGGTTTCCCCCACGCTCACGGCGTGGACCCAGACGCCGGCCGCTTCCGGCGCGCCATCCCAACGACCAAAGCGGGCCGCGAGATCCTGGCGATACAGCGGCTCGGCACGTCCACGCCACCACAGGCGCAACAGCAGCAGGGGCAGCGCGAGCAGATGCAGCGTGATGTAGATGGCGCGCCAGATCATGACCGCCACGGGCCTTGGAGCCTGCGCGATAGAACGTGGAAGCGCTGCGACGAATGTTCGTTCACGCGGTCGCGGCGGGAACATGGGATTGGATGGGCGTGGCATGACCTGTGGGAGCTCACGAAGCGCAGCGTAGTGAGCGATTGTTTGCCGCGCAGAGAAGGCTTCCTGCAGGCTGGGAGCTTGCAGGCCGCTGCGCTGCCTTCGCGACTGGGCCTCACAGGCTGCGCTGCGCTGCGCCTGCACCACCGAGCCGTCGACCGCAACGTGTGCTGTTCCACAAGAGCGGATCGGTGCGCGTGCCGCAACGGCAGGGAATCTTCCATCAACCGATCCTGGCGGACTGGCCGCCGTCCACCGGCAGACAGACGCCGGTAATGAAGCGCGCCTCGTCGGAAGCCAGGAACAGCGCCGCGTTGGCCACGTCCCAGGCATCGCCCATGCGGCCACCGAGGGGCACCAGCGCATGGCGCTGACGGATCAGTTCCTCGCGCTCCCGGCCCGCCGCCACGTGACCCTCGATGGCCATGGGCGTGTTCATCAGTCCCGGCATGATGACATTGGCCCGGATGCCGTGGCTGGCGTTGCCCATGGCCAGCGCGTGGGTGTAGGCGTTCAGCGCCGCCTTCGACGACTTGTAGGCCACCAGCCCGACCGAGCAGACCGCCGCCACCGACGAGATGTTGGTGATCACCCCCGCACCCTGGGCACGCATGACCGGCAGCGCGTGCTTGCAGACCAGCATCACACTCTTGACGTTGGTGGCGAAGATCCTTTCCCAGACCTCTTCGGTCATGCTGCCGGCACCGCGGTCACCGCTGCCGATACCGACATTGTTGTGGAGCACATCGACGCGCCCATAGCGTTCGACGCAGGTGGTGATCACCGCGGCGCATTCTGACTCCCGCGTTACGTCCGCCGCCATCACGCTGCCTTCACCACCGCGTTCCCGGACCAGCGCCAGGGTTGCCTCGGCAGACTCGAGATTGCGGTCCACCAGCAGCACCGTGGCGCCCTCCTCCCCGAAGCGCATGGCTGTCGCCCGGCCGTTACCGAGCCCTGCGCCCGGCGTCTGCCCGGCACCCACCACGACGGCAATCCTGCCCTGAAGTCTGCCCATGTCCCCTCCGTCCCGCTGCCAGTATCCCGCCCACGGCATCGGGATGCCAAGTCGGTCCCGATCAGTGACAATGACCGGCAAGCCCCTTTGCGCTTGACTTCAGGAGACGCACTCTTGGGCCGTCAGCGTCACAACTGCCTGAAGCCCATGGCTGCCCACGCGCGCGTCGTTGGCGCTGGGATGGCCGGACTCCGGATCCATGGCTGCCTGCCCGTAGCAGAGTTCACCGCTGTCCTGCCCCCGCAGCGGGACCCGGGCGGCCGCCAGACAGGGGCCAACGCGGGCCTGGCTGCACTGCAAGCGGCGCTAAGGGAGCGTTCACGGCTGACTCTGACCCGCGACCTCAGGGAGTCGTCGGCATGAGTGGTGCCCTGCCTCAACGTGTCCTGGGCCACAGCGGTCTGAAGGTCTCCATGCTCGGCCTCGGCACCGCCCGCCTCCTCGATGGCAGGACCCGTCCTGCAACCGGCCCCAACGCGAAGGCAAGATCCTCTGCTTCGGCATGTCCACAGCCACGGCCGCCGGGGGGCTGGCAGCCCTGGCCATCTGTGACGTGGTGATGGTGACCGTGAACATGGACCGGCCGGAGAGCCTGCCCGTGCTGGCGGCGGCACAGCGTCGGGGCTGCGAGGTGCTGGTGAAGCAGCCCCTGAGGGGCTGCCGCGGCGAGACCGCCAACATTGCCAATCGCCTGCGCTGGGCAGCCAGCCGCCCTGGCGTCACCTCGGTCGTCGTCGGCAGCGCGGATCCGCTCCACCTCGCGGCGAATGCCCGCAGCGTCGCTGCGCGATTCGCTTGAGGGTGGGCAGGCCGGATCGGAATCATTGGCCGATCCACTGCGCGCTGTGGCTGCTCAGGGCACTGATCCGCCTTCCAGGCTCCTGGCAGACGAAGATCGGGCGCATGATGGGACGCCTCGCCCAGAGCCTGCTCGGGCGACGTCGCCGCATCGTCCGGCGCAACCTGGAACTGTGTTTCCCGGAACTGTCCGCGGCCGATCGCCAGCATCTGCTCGAGGCCCACTTCCAGGCGGCAGGCCTCAGCATCCTGGAAATGGCCAACGCCTGGAACCGTTCCCTGGACGATCTGCAGGGACACCTGGAGGTACTGGGAAGCCAGCATCTGGAAGCCGCGCGCCAGCATCCGGGCGGGGTGCTGTTCCTGGGGGGACACTATCTCTGCATGGAGATCGCCGGCGCCCTGTTCGCGCGCCACCATCCCGTGGACGTGGTCTACAAGCGCCAGCGTCATCCCGTCCTCGATGCCGCTGAACGCCGGGGACGGTCGCGTCACTTTCAGACCCTGATCGAGCATCAGCAGGTCCGCCTGCTCGTCCGCCGCCTGCGGGAGGGGCACAGCGTCTGGTTTGCTGCTGATCAGGATCAGGGCCTGAGAGGTGCCCTGTTCGCGCCCTTCTTCGGTGTCCCGGCCGCCACCCTGACCAGCCCGCTGAGGCTGGCCCGACTCACCGGCGCCAAGGTGCTGCTGCTGGACATGTGGCGCAGCAACGAGGGGCGGCGCTGGACGGTTCGCTTCCGTCCCCTGCCCGAGGGCTTCCCCAGCGGCGACCTCAGCGCGGATGCAAGCTGCCTGAACGCCAGCATCGAGGCGGCGGTCAGAGAGCATCCCGAGCAGTACCTCTGGCTGCACCGACGCTTCAAAACCCGCCCTCGCGGCGCACCCGGGGTGTACTGACCGCAACCCGCGCAGCCCGCTTTCGCAGCCATCCGGTTTACAAGCCTCGAACCACGAGGCTCAATGCCATCTCGTTGAGTCCCAGGGAGCCGGCCGTGCCACGCCAACTCGAATTCTTCTTCGACTTCATGAGCCCGCCTACCTATCTGGCCTGGGCGCGACTGCCGGCGATCCTCGAGCGCACCGGTGCCAGCGTGGTGTGGCGCCCCATGCTCACCCTGGGCCTGTTCGAGTTGACGGGCAACCGCTCGCCACGCACCGTCCCCAACAAGGCCGTCTACGGCCAGGCCGACCTGGCCCGCTTCGCCCGCCGCTACGGCGTGACGCTGAACGCCAATCCGCACATGGAAACCCTGAAAATCGTACCGCCCTTGCGCGGCGCACTCATCGCCCTGGAGCGGGAGGAGTTTCCAGCCTACGCGCGAGCCATGTTCGACGGCATGTGGGTGGCGGGCGAGAACATCGGCGCCGCCGACGTCTGGCCACGACTGATCGCGGCTGCGGGACTCGATCCCGAGGTCTATCGCGAGGGCGTGGAGCGCCAGGACATCAAGGATCAGCTGCGCGCCAACACCGAGGAGGCCGCGGCCCGGGGCGCCTTCGGCGCGCCCACCTTCTTTGTGGGGGAGACCCTGTTCTGGGGTCAGGATCGCCTCGATTTCGTCGAAGAGGCCTTGATGGAACTGCCGGCGTGACAGGGGGCAGGTACTCACAGCAGTCCCCAGCGTCTCCGCGTCAGGCGCAAACCCGTTGATCCGGCAACGGCCTTGAGCGACTCACACCCGAAGCGCAGCGCTCCGGGCGCCGATCCCACTTCCGGGTGGATCTGCGTGTTCAGGTCGGCGTGGCGCAACCAGGTCAGCGAAGCGGGCTTCGTGCTCACGGCCGTGGGCATCGACAACATGATCGACCAGGGAGAGGGCTTCCTGTGGCAGCTGTGGGTTCCGGTGGAGGATGCCGAGGTTGCCAGCCGTGAGCTCACGCTCTATGCCCGCGACCGTGCCGAAGCGAATCGCCCGGTAGAACAGCACCAAGAGGTGGACAAGGGCTGGTGGGGGGTCGCCGGTTATCTGCTGGTGATCTGGACGATCCCCGTATTCGAAGGCTACGGCCTGATGACCGAGGAGACGCTGTCCGCCGGCAGCATGAATGCCGGCGCCGTGGCGGCGGGGGAATGGTGGCGAACCATCACCGCCCTGACGCTGCACGGAGACTTCGGCCACATCCTCGGCAACTCGGTGTTCGGCGTGATCATCGGCCTGATGGTCGGGCGCAACTTCGGCTCCGGCATCGGCTGGCTGCTGGTCCTGGCCAGCGGCGCCCTCGGCAACGCCTGCAATGCCTGGATTCAGGGTGACGCCTTCACGTCCATCGGCGCGTCTACAGCCACCTTCGGCGCCCTGGGCATGGTGGGCGCCTTTCTCTGGCAGCGGGGCGGCCATCGGGCCTTCGGGCTGCGCCGCAGCCTCGCTCCCCTGTTCGCGGCCTTCGCTCTGCTGGCATTCACCGGCGTCGGCGGCGAGAACACCGACGTGGTCGCTCACTTCACCGGCTTCGGCGCCGGCGTTCTGATCGGGCTGGTCGCCGCAGCCTTCTCTCCCGAGACCCTGGGCCTGCGGCGACAGCGCAGCTGCGGTATCGCCGCCCTGCTGCTGACAGCGGGCGCCTGGCTGATGGTGATCATCAACCTCTAGCCCGCATATCTCACCGATGCGCGAAGCGAGGGCGTGGAGATGCCGGGAAAGACAAGGCGCGCGACAGGCCGGGCGCGCAGGCGTACTCGACAGTACGTCGACCGATTCGCCGGGAGCGAATCGGGTCGCGCGCAGCGCGCCCGAAGGGTGCG